>CAXSES010000010.1:0-20585 GCA_964236225.1 uncultured Acetobacteraceae bacterium | reverse complement strand
GGGCGGAGGCCGGCCCCGCCCTTGGCTGTCCCATCCTCGCCTGGCCCATCCTCGCCTGGCCCATCCTCGCCTGGCCCATCTTCGACTGGCCCGCCTTCGGTTGGCCGTGGCTCAGGGCGGGCCGGCTGGCCTGGCGTTGCCCAGCAGGCGCAGGGTGGCGTCGTCCGGGGCGCCGCCGAAATACTTGCGCAACGCCTCGCCGAACACCGCGGCGTTCGGCTGCGCCTGTGCAAACAGCGTCATCGACGAGCGGAATTTCAGGTCGTCCGGGCTGCCGAGGATCTGGAGCGCCGATCGGTCCTGCACCGCGTTGACCAGCCCCGCGCACTCCGCGAGGCGCGCGCCGAGGACCGGATGCGCCAGGTAGGCCTGCGCCTCAGCGAGCGAGGCGACGGCGTAGCGCCGCGCCATCGCGCTGTGCCCCAGCCCGGCGACCTGCGGAAAGACGAACCACATCCAGTGGCTCTGCTTGCGACCTGCCGCCAGCTCGCGGCGAACCGAGGCCAGCACCGGCTCCTGCGCGCGCAGGAAACGCGAGAGATCGAACAGGTCCGTCATCGCCGCACTCCTCCCCGATGCCTCGCGGCTGCCCGCAGGAGGCAAGCGCGCTTCGGCGGACCGTGGTTCCAGGGCGCCGGGTCACGTCGGGCCGCGTGACCCCCATGGCCCTCTGGAACGGGAAAGAAAGGCCGGGGGCTCTGCCCCCTTGCCTGGAAGCGGGACCCAGCCAAAGGCTCGCCTTTGGAAACCCCTACTTAAGGTAAGGCCGGTCCAGGGGGGCTCCCCCTGGCGGGGTCCAGGGGCAGAGCCCCTGGCCTTTTTCAAGGTCGGTCACGCACGAGGCGGCGTCACGCCTCCGCCATCACCGCCGCCTCCGCCCGCAGGTGCTCCGCGAGCCGCACCGCCAGCGCCACCACGGTGAGCGTCGGGTTCGCCTGGCTCGACGTCGGGAACGCGGCGCTGCCCGCCACGTAGAGGTTGCGCATCCCGTGCACCCGCCCGTCGGCGTCCACCACACCCTCGCGCGGGTCGCTGGCCATGCGCGCCGTGCCGATGTGGTGCCCGCCATACGCGCCGTCGCGCAGCATGGCGTGCTCCACGCCCGCAGGCTCGTCCTCCAGCGCCGCCAGCCCCGAGCGCCCCAGGTCCTGCGCCAGCAGCCGCGTGCCCACGCGCACCGTGCGCAGGTCGAGCGGGTCCGGCCGCCAGTCCACGCGCAGCACCGGCAACCCCAGCGCGTCCACGCCCTGCCCGAGCGTGACCCTGCTCGACGGGTTCGGCACCTGCTCCGCGTGCAGGTCCAGGCTGAACAGATCCGCGCGCGGGCGGATCACCACCGAGGGGAACTTGCGCTCCGCCAGGGTGCGCCGCCGCAGCCAGTGCAGCAGGAAGCCCGCCGTCCCCGGCGCGTCCGCCACCAGGTTGCCCGCGTGGCGCAGCCAGGCCGCCCGGCCCGGCGCCTCGCCGGACAGCCGCCTGCCGTACTCGTAGCGGATCAGCCGCCGCGCCAGCCAGATCCCGGACAGCGCGCCGGTGCGGTGCGCCGGGTCGGGGATGCGCGGGTGGTGCAGCCTGGCCACGAAGCCGCCTACGCCCTGCTGCCGCTGCGCGGCCTCGCCCAGCGCCCAGCGCCTGCGGCAGTAGCTGCCGTCCGCGTCGCGCACGTAGCCGTGGAACACCCGGGCCCCTTCGGACAGGCGCACCGTCCCGTAGGTCCCGGCGACGTGGCACATGTAGAACCGGCCCACGAGGCCGCGGGCGTTGCCGATCCCGTCCGCGTGCGGCCCGCCCTGGGGACCGCGCGACGCCAGCAGCAGGCGCGGCACCTCCAGCCCGCCGGTCGCCAGCACCACCCGCCCGGCCGCGACGGAGAACCCAGGGTCGCCGTCGCGCGCCGTCCGGCCCGCGCGCGCCACCTCCAGCCGCCGCACCGCCGTCCCGCCCTCGTCCGTCACGATCCGCGTGACGCTGGCGCCCAGCACCACGCGCAGCCCGGCCTGGGCCGCGAGCCGGTGGCGGTAGCGGCGCCCGAAATCCGTGGGGCACGAGAACCGCTCGATCGTCGCGGTGTCGAAATGCTCCGGCGCGAAGCCCGCCAGCATCTCCGGCACCCCGCCCGCGACCGCCTCGGCCGAGTAGGCGAACGGCCCCGACTCGCACAGCGTGCTCGCCACCGCGTAGTGCGCCAGCAGCGCCTCGCGCCCGAACGGCCAGCCGCTGTGCGGGACCCAGGCGCGCCGCTCGAAGTCAATCGCGTCGAACGGCACGCAGCGCCCGCCCCAGATCGTCGTCGAGCCGCCGAACCTGCGCTGCCGGTAGCGGTCCGGGGCGGAATGCAGCGCGGGGTCCGCGACCTCGCCGCGGTAGAGCGCCTGCGACGCCGGTTCGGCCCGCTCGCCGCCGGCCTCCAGAAGCAGCACGTCCAGTCCGCTGCCCCGCAGCGACAGCGCCAGCGCGATCCCCGCGGCGCCCGCGCCGACGATGCACACATCGGCGCGCAGCACCGTGCCCGCGTCGATCGCCCCGGCGTGGAGGATCACGGGGCGCGCTCCGGGGACAAACTCCAAAGGCGAGCCTCTGGCGGGGTCCCCGCCTCCAGGCATCGGGGGCAGAGCCCCCGGCCTTGCCTGCCCGGCTGGCCATGGTCAACGGCCGCCGGCATGAGGCGCCCGGCGACATGGCCTGGGCGCTGGCGGAGGCGGCGCCGGCCCTGTCCGGCCGTGGGTGCCTCCCGCCCCGTCACAGCCCGACCTCCGCGTGCAGCGCGGCGACCCGCTCTGCGAACACCGGCAGAGTGAACTCGCGCTCGTAAAGCGCGCGCCCCCGCTCCGACAGCCGCGCCGCCAGCACGGGGTCCCCCACCAGGCGCCGCAGCGCCAGGGCCAGCGCGGCGACGTCCCCGGGCGGCACCAGCAGCGCCGTGTCCCCGTCCGCGAGCACCTCCGGGATCGCGCCGACCGGCGTCGTCACCACCGGCACGCCGAGGCTCAGCGCCTCCAGGATCACCAGCGGCAGCCCCTCGTCGTAGGACGGCAGCACCAACGCGTCCGCCTCCGCCAGGCATGCGGCCGCGCCCGCCTGGTCCACCCAGCCCGCGAACCGCACGCGCCCGCCCAGCCCGAGCGCCGCCGCCTGCGCCGAGTAGCGCGCGACATCCCCGCCGCCAGCCACCACCAGCCCGCACGCGGCCCCGGCCGCACCCGCGGCCGGGCCGCCGACGGCCTCCACGCGCGCCAGCGCCTCCAGCAGGTCCGCGATCCCCTTGCGCTCGAACAGGTTGCCCAGGAACAGCAGCCGGAACGGCTCGCCCTGCGCCCGCGCCCGCCAGCCCGTCAGTCGCGGCACCCCGTTGCGCAGCACCCGGATGCGCGCCTCCGGCACGCCCAGCGAGCCCACCCAGCGCCGCCACGGCTCGCCCAGCACCACGCACAGCGCCGCAGAGCGGAACATCCTGCGCACCAGCCAGCGCCCAGCGCCCGGCAGGCCGTCGTGGAACGCCACGATCTGCGCCGCGTGCAGGTGCAGCACCACTGGCACCCCGAACAGGCGCGCGACCTCCGCCAGCACGCCCTTGCGCAGCACGCTGCCGCGCTCCGCCACGTTGACGTGCAGCACCGAGGCCCGGCCGAGCGTCGCCAGCGCCGCGATCCGCCCCGCCGCCCGCGCGACCCGCACCGCCGACAGCGCCGCCGCGCCCTCGCCGCGGCTGTCCAGCGCCTCCAGCGGCGGCAGGTCGCCCCGCCTGCCCTGCTCCTGCACGAGATAGGCGGCGACCCTGCCCATGCCGCCGCCCGCCTGCCCGAACGGCGCGGCGATCAGCCTCACGCGCCCGGCCCGTCGCCTGTCCGCCCCGCCGGGCGCGTCCGCGCGACCCGCGGGCAGGTCGCCGTGTCCTTCGGGGCATGCCTGCGCGGTTCGTGCCAGCGGCCAGGCCGCGCCACGCCCGGACATCATCACGCGCCACGTCCCGACATCATCAAGGTGCATCGCCCCATACATCTGCAATCCGCAGTAGCATTGGAGCGGGACACTTTCTACAACAACCGCCGGAGCCGACTGCCGGGCTCCACGTCAAGGGAGGACCGCGATGCGCGTCATCGTGCTCGGCGCCAACGGGTTCGTCGGCGGACACGTGCTCGCCGCGCTCGCCGCCAGCGGCTGGGCCGCGCCGGTCGCGGTGTCGCGCCACCCCCACGCGCCGCCCCGGGCACAGTCGTGGCCGCGCGGCGTGCGGCACGAGGCATACGGCCCTGCCCTGCCGGTCCCCACAGAGCGCCTCGCCTGCGACGCCACCCGCGCCGCCGATCTCCTGCCCCTGCTCGAGGGCGCCGACGCGGTGGTGAACTGCACCTCGGGTTCCCCGGCCGACGCCCTCGCCGTCGCGCGCGCCCTGTCGCGGGCGCCCGCCGCCTGCCGCATCGTGCATCTCAGCTCGATGGCGGTGTACGGCTCCGCCACGGGGCTGGTGCGAGAGAGCGCCGCGCTGCCCGACGGCCTGCGCGGCTACGCCGGCGCCAAGGTCGCCGCCGAACGCGCGCTCTCGGGGCATCCCGGCTGCGTCGTGCTGCGCCCGGGCTGCATCTTCGGCCCTGGCGGCGAGCAGTGGACCCTGCGCATCGCCCGCCTGCTCCGCGCGCGCCGCCTCGGCGACCTGGGCGCGGCCGGCGACGGCGCGTGCAACCTGGCCCCGCTCGACGACGTGGCGGCGGCGGTGCTCGCCGCCCTGCGCCGGCCGGTCGCCGGCGCGGCGTTCAACGTCGCCCTGCCCGACCCTGCGAGCTGGAACGCCGTCCTGGTCCGCTTCGCGACTATGCTCGGCGCGACCCCCGTGGCGCGCATCCCGGCCCGCCAGCTCCGCCTGGAGGCCCGGCTCGCCCTGCCGCTGCACGCCCTGACGCTCGCGCTGCGCCGGGTCTCGCCGCGGGCCGCCGCGCGGATGCCGGACGCGCTCACGCCCTCGCTCTCCGCCCTGCTGCGCCAGGACATCATCCTGGACCACCGCCTGGCGGACGCGCGGCTCGGCTTCCCGCGCACCTCCCTCGACGCCGCGCTGGCGCAGGCCGCCGCGTCGCTGCGCCCGGCACGGGTGCCCCCGACGACCGGGGAGCGAGCCGCCCGGATGCCCTTCGCCACCTCCAGCGCCCTGTTCCGGGCTCCGCCCGCCACCGCCCCGCCTGCCTCTGGCGCCCCGCCCGCCCGGGACCTGGCGGCCGACCGCCCGCCCGTCGCCGATCCGGCGCGCGCGGCATGAGCGACGTTGCAGTCCCGCGCGCCGCGGCCGCCCTGCCGTCGCTGCGCGAGATCGCCACCTCCGCCTGGGCGGACCGCCGACGCATCCGCACCGTGGTGGCGGCGACCTTCGCGCTCTCCGGCCTGCTCGCCGCGCTGGCGCCGACGCGCTACGTCACCTCGTCCTCCCTGGTCGTGCTGCTCGGCTCGGAGTTCACCTACCGCCCCGAGGCCGGCACGTCGCAGAGCGTCAGCAGCGCGCTGGGCGCCGACCAGATCATGAAGGCCGAGGTCGAGATCCTCTCCAGCGACGACCTGCACGAGGCGACGCTGCGCCAGGTCGGGCTCGGCCGCGTCTATCCAGGCTTCGGCGATCCGCCCGGCCTGCCGTCCCGCCTGGCCGCCGCCGTCGCCGGCCTGCCTCGCGCCGCCCTGCAGGCCGTCGGCCTGCCGGTCGCCGCGCCGCGCGACATCGACCCGGTGGCGCTCGCGGTCGCCCGGCGCTTCGACAGCGACCTCGCCATCGACGCCGCCAAGGACGCCAACGTCCTGACAGTGACCTTCCGCAACCGCGACCCGGAGGTCGCCGCGGAGGTGGTCAACGCCCTGGTCGCGCGCTACCTCGATCGACGCCACGCGCTGTACGGCGACGCGCAGTCCGCCACGGTGCAGACCCAGGTGCGCGGCCTCGCCGGGGCGCTGCAGGATGCCGACGCCGCGCTGGCGTCGTTCAAGGCCTCGCACGACATCGACTCGTTCGGGTTGCAGCGCGACCTGCTGCTGCACCGACGCGACGACCTGGCCCGCGCGCTCGCCGAGTCCGAGGCCGCCCGCGCCCAGCTCGCCGCCCGCGCCGGCTCGATCACCCGCCAGCTCGCCTCCACCCCCGCCACCGTGCGCGGCTACACCGAGGACGATCCGGACAGCCGCGCCGCCACGCTGACCGCCAGCCTGCAGGACCTGCGCGGCCGCGCCGCCGACCTCGCCACCCGCTACCTGCCCCAGAGCCGGGTGATGCAGGACGCGCAGGCCCAGGTCGGCGCACGCGAGGCGGAGCTGTCCCGCCTGCGCGCCGACCGGTCCAGCTCGGTGCGCCGCCAGACCCGCAACCCGACGCTGGACGCGCTCTCGCTCGACGGCGACCGCGCGAGCACCGATCTGCGCGCCGAGACCGCGCGCGGCGCCGCCCTGGCCGCCGACGCGCGGGCGGTCGCCGCCGCGCTGCACGACCTCGGGGACAGCGACGAGGCCCTGCAGCAGCTCGAGCGCCGACGCGAGGTCGCCGACAGCGCCTACCGCGCCTCCGCCAAGGTCCTGGAGGACCGCCGCATGGTCGAGGCCGTCGCCGCGGAGCGCGCCACCAACGTCCGCGTGATCCAGCCGGCGCGGGTGCCGCTCCGGCCGCACCGCCTGACGCTGCCGATCCTGGCGGCCGGCGCGGTGTTCAGCCTGCTGGCCGGCGTGGGCGCCGCGATCCTGTCCGACGCGACGCGGCCCGGGGTGCTGTCGCCCGAACAGGTGGAGCGCCGGCTGGGGCTGCCGGTGCTGGCCTGCATCCCGGAGCTGTAGGGAAGCAAGGCCAGGGCTCTGCCCTGGACCCGCCAGGGGCAGCGCCCCTGGACCGGCTTCACTTAAGTATTGGATTCCAAAGGCGAGCCTTTGGCGGGGTCCAGGGGCAGAGCCCCTGGCCTTTCTTCGGCGCGCTTTGAGCCAGGGCTCTCACCGCCGTCCGCGCAAATCCGCCGCCACCGCCGCCACGAACCCCACCGACCCCGCCGCGTAGCGCGACGCCAACCGACGCGGCTCGCGCGCCAGCCGCCACAGCCACTCCGCATTGAGCGCCGAGGCCAGCGCCGGCGCGCGCCGGATCACGCCCGCCTCGATGCGCAGCGCCTGCCCCACGCACAGCGCCCAGCACGGCGGCAGGCTCGCGCGGTGGCGGTGCACGAACACCTCGCTCCTCGGCGCGCCCACCCCCATCAGCAGCAGCGTCGCGCCGTGCGCCGCGATCCTGTCCGCGAGCGCCGCGCACTGCGCCGGGTCGTGCTCGAAGCCGTGCGGCGGGACGTGCAGCGCCACCTGGCCGGCCATCCCGCGCCCGGCGGCCCGGCGCCGCAGCCCGTCGGCGGTGGCCTCGCTGTCGGCCACGAAGAACAGGCGGTGCCGCGGCAGGGCCTCGTGGCGCAGCACGGCACGCGCGAGATCGCACCCGGTCACGCGCCCGGCCGGCGCGCAGCCGCGCAGCCGGGCGTAGCGATAGACCGGGAACCCGTCGCAGGTGACGATCGCGGCCGAGGCGTACGCCGCCGCGAATCGCGGGTCGCGCCGCAGCAGCCGCACGTGGTCCACGTTCGGCGTCACCACCAGGCCGACGCCCTCCCCGCCCTCGCAGGGCCCCGCGTGCCCGGCGGCGTCCGGCGCGCCGGGGCGCGCGGGCCCGCGAACGGTCGTCGCGATGCGGTCCGCGATCGCCTCCGCGCCCAGCGTGGACACGGCGAACCCGAAGATGCGCGGCGGCGCCCGCTCGCCCGCCGCGCCGTGCCCGGTCGCGTCACATCCCGTCGTGTCACACCCCGCCGCGCTCCCTTCCGTCGCGCCCCGTTCTGTTGCGCCTCGTCCTGTCGTGCCGTTCCCGGTCGCGTCCGGCCGCGCGGCCCGGCTCACGGCGCCCCGCCTGCGGAGCGCGCCGCCGGGCAGCCGAGGCGCGCGAACAGCTCCAGGTGCCTCGCCGCCGCGTGCTCGGCGGTGAACGCGGCGGCGCGGTCACGCAGGGCCGCAGGGTCGCGCCCGCCCGCGAGCGCCGCGCGCATCGCCGCCGCCAGCGCCGCCGCGTCGCCCACCGGCACCAGCGCGCCGTGCCGCCCGTCCTCCAGGATCTCGCGAGGGCCGTGCGGGCAGTCCGTGCTGATCACGGGGGTGCCGCAGCCGAGCGCCTCGACCAGGACGTTGCCCAGGCCCTCGTAGCGCGACGACAGCACCAGGGCATGCGCCTCGCGTATCCATGGCAGCGGGTTGGCCTGGAATCCCGCGAACCGCACCCGCCCGGCCAGCCCGAGCGAGTGGACCAGCCGTTCCAGCTCCGGCCGCAGCTCGCCCTCGCCCAGCAGGATCAGCCGTGCCGGCGGCGCCACCCCGGCGAAGGCGCGCAGCAGCGTGTGCGGGTCCTTCTGCGCCACCAGCCGCCCCACCCAGACCAGCGCGGGCGCGCCGTCCGCCGCGAGCCAGGGATCGTCGAGGGGGGCCGCGGCGCGCGCCACGAAGTCGCCGGAGATCACCGGGTTGTGGATCACCGTGATCCGGTGGCGCGCGATCGAGGCGGTGCGCGCCAGGTCGTCGGCCACGCCGGAGGAGACCGCCACGATGCCGTCCGCCGCCCCGCCCAGCAGCCGGTAGAGCAGCGGCACCGCGCGGTACTTCCAGCCGCGCATGTGCTCGGCCTCCGCCGACAGGGCGTTGTGCTGGCAGATCACCAGCCGCGTCCGCCCGCCGGCCAGGCGGCGCGCCAGCATCGCGGCGATGTTGTTGTGGTCCAGGCTGACGAGCAGCACGTCGGGCCGCGCGCGGCGCAGGAACCACGCCAGCCGCGGCACGTCCTGCGCGGTGCGCCGGCCTCCCAGCACCACCACCCGGCAGCCCTGCGGCACCTGCCGCGCGAGCGCCCCGGCGCGGGCGTGCAGCACCAGCGTGACCGCGAGGCCGCGCGCCAGGAACACCCGGATCAGCTCCAGGCGCATCCGCTCCACGCCGCCGCCGGACAGGTCGTGCATGTAGACGGCGAGGTGGCGGAGGGTGCCGCGGCCTGCGTCGTCATCGGCCGACGCCGCGGCCAGGCCCGGCCGCGGCTCCGGCGCAGCGGGTTCGACGGGGGGCGCAGGCGCGGTCGCGCGCCGCCCGGCCTGCGCCGTGCCGTCGGCGCCGGTCCGCGCGCCCGCCGCCTCGGACGGGCGGGTGTCTGGAGCGGGCGGCCCGCCTCGCGCGGCATGATCGCGGAACGGCAGCATCCGGCTCATGCGCGGCCTCCTCGCCGTTGCTGGGTCGGCGGGCGCATCATCCACGCGATCACCCAGGCGCTGGTCGCCGCCCAGACCGCCGCGTACAGCCCGATCGCGAGGTCGGCGCCGCCCCACGCCGCGCCCGCGCACAGCGCCGCCGCGCGGGCCAGCAGCGACGCCGCCTCCACGCCGAGGTAGGCGCGCTGCCGGCGCAGCACGGCGACCAGGACCGCGCTCGGCATCTGCATCGTCTCCAGGCACCAGGGCAGCGCGATCAGCGCCGCGTCGCGCCCCGCGCCGCGCCAGGCCGGCCCGAACACCAGGGCGAACAGCGCCGGCCCGGCCAGCATCAGCGTCGCCGCCGCCGGCAGGCACAGCGCGCCCAGCAGCGCCGCGAGCCGCAGCGCCGCGCGCCGCGCGTCCTCGCCCGCCGCGTGCATCGCCGCCGCGCGGCGGAAGAACACCGGGCGCAGGCTCTCGGTCAGCACCTGCTGCGGCAGGATCAGCATGCGGTACGCCAGCCAGAACAGCCCGGCCTGCGACGCGCCGAAGAACGCCGGCAGCAGCATCGCCGGCAGCGAGGTCGCCAGCAGCCGCAGCAGCACCTGCGGCGCGCCGTAGAGGGCGAAGCCGCGGTGCCGCCGCGCCGCGTCGCGCAGGCGCCCGGCGTCCCAGCCGCGCAGCAGCGCCGCGCGCAGCGCCGGCCCGCCGGCCCAGGCCAGCCGGATCGCGGCCAGCCCCTGCCCCGCGACCTGCCCGCCCACCAGCAGCCCCGCCCCGAGCCCGCCCGCGAGGCCCGCGCCCATCCCGCCGCCGCGCCCCGCCGCGGCGCCGCCGATCGCCTGGAGCGCGACCGCGATGCAGGAGCGCGCCGCCCCGTAGGCCGCCACCGGCCCGTAGCGGTCGCGCCGCACGAACCACAGGGACAGCGCCGGCACCACGCCGGCCGAGGCGACCGCGCACGGCAGCAGCGCCAGCAGCGCGCCCGACAGAACGCCCGGCATCGTCCCCGACAGAGCGCCCGACGCCGCGCCCGGCAGCGTGGACGACAGGCCGGCTGCCCCGGCGCGCCACGCCGGCGCACCCGGCGCCAGCGCCCCGAAGGCTACCCAGAGCGCGGCCGCGAGCGCGGTCAGCAGCGTCACCGCGCCCGCCGACAGCACGCACAGCCGCAGCACGTCGTCCGCCGCCGCCTCGTCGGGCTCCAGCAGGATCGCCTGGTCGAAGCGCAGGGTCGCCACGCAGGCCAGGCAGGACGCGAGCGCGCTGAACGAGCCGAACACGCCGAACGCGGCGACGTCGTACTGCCGGGTGAGCAGCGGCGCCGCCAGCACCGCCACGCCCTGCCCCAGCGCCGCGCCGCCGCCGAGCAGCAGGGCCTCGCGCGCCACCCGCAGCCGCGGCAGCCGCAGGCCGAGCCTCCCGAACCCGGACGCGCGGGCCGACACGCCGGGATGCGGCGTCACCGCCGCGCGCCCCGCCCTGGCGACGGCCCGGCCGCCGGAGGCCGCGCCGGCCCCGGGTCCGCGGCCGCGCGCGCGCGCAGCGACGGCGCCGGACAGCCGACGACCCGACCGCGCTCGACGCGCGGCACGCCCGGCGTGCGCGCGGCCAGCGTTGCCCTGGGCGCGGACGCCACGCCCGCCCCGACGGCGGACCCACGCGACAGAGGCGTCCGGCACACCCACGGCCCGTCGCCGTCGCCCTGGAGGCCGGGTCCTGCCGCCCCCCGCGCATCGGCCTGGGGTCGCCGCATCGCCGCCGAGGCCAGCGCCATCGGCACCAGCACCGTGAGCAGGTTCGCCTTGTGGCCGAGCGAGTTGCTGCTGGACGCGGCCAGGATCACCACCGCCAGCATCAGCCGCCCGGGCAGCGCCGCCCTGCGGAACGCCCAGCCCAGGAACGGCACGAAGCCTGCCGCGAACAGCAGGAACCCCGCCGCGCCCAGATAGAGGTAGATCAGCAGCCAGAAATTCTCGATCGCCCCGATCCGCCAGTGTAGCGACAGCTGGTGCAGCGCCAGCTCCTGGCGCGCCAGGGTCATGCCGAACAGCTTCTCCCCCGGGTCCATCATCGGCAGCATCCGCCACTGCACGCTGCGCACCTGGGCGCTGTCGTCCCAGTAAAGGTGCGAGACCAGCCGCGCCCCCACCCCGGTCTGCGTCAGCAGCAGCGCGAGCGCCGCCGGCACCGCCGTCGCCGCGCAGAGCGCCGCCGCGAGATCGCCGCGCCGCAGCGAGCGCCGCCGCAGCCGGCCGAGCAGCACCGCGCCCCGCCAGCCGGCGAACGTCGCCGCCGCCAGCGCCAGCGCCGTGCGCCCGCCGAACGCCACCAGCCCCACCCCGAACACCGCGGTCAGCGCCGTGCGCCACCCCCGTCCGACGCCCTCGGAGTTCGCGAGGAACAGCCCCGCCGCGGTCAGCATCGCCCCGGTCAGCGGGTGGTCGTAGAGCCCGGCGCCCCGGAACTCCTCCGCGCGCTCCAGCTCCTCCCGGCCGTCGAGCATGATCGGCACGAAATGCGTCCTCAGCAGCGTCTCCGCGACCGACACCGCGACGCCGAGCGCCAGCAGCGCCAGCACCGCGCGCCCGAGCCGGCGCAGCGCCGCCTCGCTCGCGTGCCCGAGCACCAGCGCCAGCAGGCCCGCCGGCATGAAGTTCTCCAGGAACACCACCAGGTGCACCCGTCCGGTCGTCGCCGCCGCGCAGGCGCAGCACCCCGCCAGCGCGGCCAGATAGAGCAGCGGCGTCCGCGCGCCGGCCAGCAGCCCCGCCGCGGTCGCCCCCGGCCGCCGCCACGCCAGCGCCAGCACCGCGAGCACGGCGAGATACGTCCCGGGATGCAGCTTCACGACCAGGCTGCCGCCCTCCGCCGCGTAGGGAATGCCGACCGCCGCGAGCAGGTTGCCGCTGACCAGGAGGTTCACCGCCACAGAGGCGGTGGCCAGCCCGACCGCAAGCCGTCCCGCCGGTGCGCCTGGGCCGTCCGCGACCGTCGCGGGCCGCGTCGTGCCGGACGCCCCCCTCGCCGGTCCCTGCGCCGCGACGCCGCCCGACGCCGCGCCGGCCACCCGGGCGAGGCCGGACGCCGCGCGCGCGCCACCGTCGCGTGGCCGCCCCCGTCCCGACAGCCGCGGCGCCTTACACGCGGGAGTTGCGTCCGACGCGGTCATCTCGCAATGCTCGGCGAACCCGCGCCGTCCCGACGACGCGCGCCGCGCGGCGTGGCCCGGACCATGCCTCGCCTTGACCCGCCAGGACCGCGCCCTGATCCCACGGAGCCGCCATGCCGATCGCCCGACGCGCCCTGCTGTCCGCCGCCTGCGCGCTCGCCGCGCGGGCCGGGCCCGTCGCCGGCGTCCCGGTTGCGGACCAGCCCCCGCGCCAGGCGGACGCGCCCGGCACGGGCTCGCAGGACGGTGCGACGCGGACCACGCTGCGGGGGCGCGCCGCCGCCCGCGGGCTGCTGTTCGGCGCCGAGGTGCTGGCCGGCGACCTCGCGGCCGACGCGGGCTACGCCGCGCTGGTGGCGCGCGAATGCGGCGTGATCACCCCGGGCCTGGAGGCGAAGTGGGCCGCGACGGAGCCTGCCGAGGGGATGTTCCAGTTCGCCGGCTTCGACGCGCTCGCCCGGTTCGCGCAGGCGCACGACATTGCCCTGCACGGCCACACCCTGGTCTGGGCGGTGTACAACCCGCCCTGGCTGCTCGACGCCCTGCGCGACGGCCGCGGCGAGGCGGTGCTCGCCCGCCACGTCGACGCGGTGTGCGGCCGCCACGCCGGAAGTGTGCTCGCCTGGGACGTGGTCAACGAGCCGATCGACCCGCGCTGGCCCGCGGACGCGCAGGGCCTGTGCACGACGCCCTGGTGGCACGCGCTGGGCCCGGACTACGTCGAGCGCGCGCTCCGCCTCGCGCACGAGGCCGATCCTGGCGCCCTGCTGCTGATCAACGACGACGACCTCGAATATGACGAGCCAGACCGGCAGGCCAAGCGCGACCAGTACCTCCGCCTCGCCGAGACCCTGCGCCGACGCGACGCGCCGCTCGCGGGCTTCGGCCTGGAGGCGCACCTCAAGCCGGGGCGGCGCATCGCCGAGCGGGCATACCGGCGGTTCCTGGAGGAGCTGGGCGGCATGGGCCTGGCGCTGTTCGTCACCGAGCTGGACGTCAACGACCAGTCCCTGCCGGCAGACATCGAGGCCCGCGACGCGGCGGTGGCCGACGTCACCCGCCGCTACCTCGACCTGGCGCTCGACGAGCCGGCGGTGCGCGCGGTGCAGTGCTGGGGCCTGAGCCACCGCCACGAGCAGATGGGCCGCGACCCTGCCACGCGGCGTCCCGACGGCCTGCCCAACCGCGCCCTGCCGTTCGACGCGGCGCTTGCTCTCACCCCCATGGGCGAGGCGATCGGACGCGCCCTGGACGCGGCGCCCCGACGGTGACGCGGACGGGCCTGGAGGCGGGCAGGCAGGGCCAAGGGCTCCGCCCCCATGCTTGAAAGCAGGGGACCCCGCCAAGGCCCCGCCTCCGGAAGCCACCTGCTCAAGGGATGGGTGTCCAGAGGTCCCTGGCCTTTGGCGGGTCCGGGCAGAGCCCGGCCTTGCCTGCTTCCGCCGGCAAGGGATGCATCGCCGCCTGGCTCCGCGTTCCGCCCCGCCTCGCCGGCCTGACCCGCCTCGCCGACCTGTCCCGTTCAGAGCAGGCGCTCCAGCCACGGGGGCAGCGCGCGCCGCCGGTTGAGCACCACGCCGACCACGTGGCCGCCGGCGCGCTCCACCGCGACCCGCGCCTGGTCGATCGCCGCCACCCGCGCCGTCCCGGCCCGCACCACCAGCACGGTGCCGTCGCAGTGCCGCGACAGCGCGGCCGAGTCCGGCGAGGTGGCCGGCGCGCAGTCCAGCACCACCGTGGCATAGCGCTCGCCCAGGCCGTTCAGCAGCCGCCGCAGGGGCCCCGAGCCGATCTCCATCAGAGGATGCGCGGACCTCCCCAGCGTGGCCCGCAGCAATCCCTCGCAGGCCGCGTCGCGCCACACCGCGGCCTCGGCCGGCCGTCCCGCGGCGACGGCCTCGATCAGGCTCGCGACGCCCGCAGGCGCGCCGTGCGCGCCACGCCGGCCCGCGTTGCCGACCCGGCCGACGCCGGCGCGCGCGGCATCGACGGGCGGCGCGGCGCACGACACCACCAGCACCGCGCCCGGGCGTTCCGACGCGGCCACCGCGGCGAAGCCCGCGGCCACCGTGCTGGTGCCTTCCCCCGTGCCGGACGAGACGAACTGCAGCACGACGGGATGGTCCTCGCTGCGCAGCGCCTCGATCGCGTAGTGCAGCTTCACGAAATCAGCCGACAGCGCGACGCCGCGCATGACAGGGGCGGGGACGCCGCCTCCCGCCGCAGCGCGCACGCCGGACTGTCGCGCGGGCAGCACGCCCTGTGTCGCCGCCGTGAACTCCCGCGACCCGCCCATGTCCGACCTCGGGTCCGGCCCGAGGTCCGGCCCGGGGCCGACCGTGCGATCCGACAGCCGCGGCGCCGGCGGGCGCCAGCCCCGCTCCCGCGCATCCGGCTTCGGTGCATCCGCCTCCCACGCATCCGGCCCTCGTGACTCCAGCCCCGGGCCGTCCAGATCCCGTGCATCCAGCTCCGGTGCATCCAGCTCCCGTGCATCCAGCTCCGGGCCGTCCGATCGCGGCCGGCTCGTGCCCGCCGGCATCAGAACGCGCCGGCGGAGGAGAAGACCTTCACCACGGTGAGCGCGAGGATGCGCAGGTCGAGCAGGAGCGACCAACGCTCGATGTAGTCGAGGTCGCACTCGACCCGCGCCCGGAGCTGCGCTGCGGTGTGCGTGGCGCCGCGCAGGCCCCGCACCTGCGCCAGCCCGGTGAGGCCTGGCCGGACGCGGTGGCGCTGCGCGTACTCGGCGATGATCTCGTGGCACAGCCGGTCCTCGGTGCGCATCCCCAGGGCGTGCGGCCGCGGACCCACCAGGGACATCTCGCCGCGCAGCACGTTGAGGAGCTGCGGCAGCTCGTCGAGGCTGGAGCGGCGCAGGAAGCGGCCCAGGCGGGTGCAGCGCGGATCGCCCTTCACAGTCTGCAGCAGCTCACGGCCGGCCGGCGCGGCCCGCATGGTGCGGAACTTGAGCACGGTGAAGCTCCGGCCGCCCCAGCCGTCGCGCTCCTGGCGGAAGATCGCCGGACCCGGGCTGTCCAGGCGCACCGCGGCCGCGATCGCCAGCAGCAGCGGCGACAGCAGCAGCACGGCGACCCCGGCCAGCACCTTGTCCAGAGCGTGCTTGGACATCTCGCCCCAGGCCGGCAGCGGCCGCTCCGCGACCCGCGGCGGCGCCAGCCGGTCAAGCGCGCACAGGCCGGCCACGGTCCCGCCCGCTCCCGATCCGGCCATGTCCGGCCCGGTCATCTCCAGCCCGGCCATCTCCAGTCCCGCGAACCCCATTCCGGCCAGGCCGAACCCGCCCAGCCCAAGCCCGACGAGCCTGGCGCGAGCCCGGGCATCGTCAGGCTCCGCATCACTCTCCGCCGCGTCCCGCTCCAGCGGGCAGCGCAGCGAGATTTCCGACGGCAGCACCTTGAGGCGGCGCATCACCGTGACGAGCCCGTCCTCGTCGGCCCATCCAGCCTCGCCGGAGCCGGCGGTCGTCGCCGTCCGGCGCGCGGGGGCGGTCGTCGCCATTTGGCGCGCGGAAGTGATCGTCGCCGTCCGGCGCGCGGGGACGAGGGTGCGCCACGCCACGGCGCGGGCGGCGGGCGCTGCGGCGATCACCGGCTCGGGCGTGCCTCGACGCTGCGCGAGACGCGCCAGGTCGCCCACGCTGCCGGCAGACCAGCCGCCAGGGCCGCCCTCCGCGTCGCAACCCGGGCCGCCGAGCGCCCCGGGCAGCCCGATCCCGCCTGCAGGGCGCGACAGCGAGCGCATCATCCGCCGCGCCGCGCCGGCCTCGCCCACCACGGCCACCACGCCGCGCAGCGCCCTGCCGCGCAGCCGCCGCACATGCAGCAGCAGCGCCAGGCGGCCGAGCAGCGCCGCCGCCAGCGCCGACGCCGCCCACAGCAGCACCCAGAGCAGCGCGGTGCCGCCGAGCGGGCGCGTGGCGGACCCCAGGCCGAGCAGCAGCGCCGCCGCCAGGCCGGCGCGCGCCAGCAGCCGGCGGATCAGCAGCCCCGTCGCCGCGTGGCGGATGGCCGCCACGAGCCCGCGGTCGTGCAGCACCGTCGCGGCGAGCAGGCTGCCGAACAGGACCTCGCGCAGCAGCGCCCCGCCCGGCGCGTCGATCGTCGCGTCGTGGCCGACGATCGCCAGGACCATCCGCGCGGCCAGGAAGCCGCCCAGCACCGCGCCGGAGAAGTCCCACACGGCAAGCGCGTCGTTCAGCAGCGACAGGCGATCCAGCCCCCGGGTCCGCACAACAGCTCGTGGCGCGGCAATCTCGACCTGCACGTCCATAACGACCTCGCGATACTCGGGAAACACGAAAGCGTGTACCCCGGCTCGCGCGCGAACATCAAGGTAATCTTCACCTAATGGTTGAGAAAATATTTATTTATTCAGCTTCAGGTTAAGTTTTTGCACTGATCTGCACGCAAACTTCATGGCAGGACAACACCTTGGCGCGCTCTTCTCACGGCGACCGTGAAGCGGGCCGGTTGCGGCCGCGAATTGCCCCCTGTCGGGCGCTGCGTACTCCCATACCAGCGGCTCCCGACGACCTGTCGGCAGGCAAGGCCTGGCTCTGCCCATCGCCTGGAAGCGGGCCCGCCTTTGCCTCAAAACTGGGGCGAGCCGACCCTGAACCCGCCTTGCTCAAGGGAAGCCGGTCCAGGGGCGCTGCCCCTGGCGGAGTTTGAGGCAGAGCCTCAACCTTGCTGGCCTGGCCTGCCGTGCTCACGCGCCGCCGCTATCAGGCCGGCGGCACCGCGCCCCGGGCATCGGGCCTTCCAGGCTCCGCCGTCGCGGCGGCGGTCGTCTCCGCGAAGTGGCACGACACCAGCCGGCCCGCCACGGCCCGCAGCGCCGGGCGCTGCTCGCGGCACAGGCCCTCGGCGCGCGGGCACCTCGCGGCGAACGCGCACCCTGCCGGCGGCGCCACAGGCGAGGGCATCTCGCCCGCGAGCGGCACCGGCGCCCGCCGACGCGGATCGAGCGAGGGCGTCGCCGCCAGCAGCGCCTGCGTGTAGGGGTGACGCGGCTGCCCCAGCACCGCCGCCGCAGGGCCGTGCTCCGCCACGCGGCCGAGATACATCACCATGACCTCGTCCGCGACATGGCGCACCACAGCCAGGTCGTGGCTGATGAACAGGTAGGCGAGTCCGAATTCCTGCTGGAGGTCGAGCAGCAGGTTGAGCACCTGCGCCTGGATCGACACGTCGAGCGCGGAGACCGGCTCGTCGGCCACCACCACAGGCGGGCGCAGCATCAGAGCGCGCGCGATCGCGATGCGCTGCCGCTGCCCGCCGGAGAACGCGTGCGGCGTGCGCGCCTCCTGCTCCGGGCGCAGGCCGACGCGGCGCATCATCTCGCGCGCCGCCTCTGCCTGCTCCGCGCGCCCGCCCCGCCGGTTAATCGCCAGGGGCTCGCGCAGGGTGGCGCCGATGCTCTGCCGCGGGTTGAGCGCGCCGAACGGGTTCTGGAACACCATCTGCACGGACAGGCCGAGGGCGCGCCGCGCCCGCCCGAGCAGCGCCGCGGTCTCCCGCCCCGCCACCAGCAGCTCGCCGCGGCTCGGCCGCTCCAGCAGCGTCGCCATCCGCGCGAGCGTCGACTTGCCGCAGCCGCTCTCGCCGACCACCGCCAGGGTGCGTCCGCGCCGCAGCCGGAACGACACCTCGTCCACCGCGCGCAGCACGCCGCCAGGCACCGCGTAGTCCCGCCCCAGCGCCCGCGCCTCCAGCACCACGGGCGCGTCCGCACCCTCGCGCACGGGGCCGCCCGGCTCCGAGCCCTCGCGCACGGCCCCGCCCTGCCCGGCAAGGCGCTGTTCCGGATGCGGGCGTCCTGCGTCCGACACGATGGTCATGCCGTCTCCAGGATGCCAGGCCCGGGATGGCCGACGGGATGGCCGGCATCGTCCAGGGGATAGTGGCAGCGCACCCGCCCCGCATCCCGGCCCGATGTCCCGCCAGCCTGCACATCCGGCGGCATCCCGACGCCCTCGCCGGTCCCAGCCAGCCGCCCCGTGTCCCGGGCGACCTGCCCGCCGGGCGTCAGCAGTTGGGGCCTCGCCGCCGCGCAGTGCGCCACCGCGAACCGGCAGCGCGGCGCGAACAGGCATCCGGGGCTGCGGTCCCCAGGACCCGGCACCAAGCCCGGGATCGCCGCCAGCCGACGGCCCGCCGAGCGTTCCGGCAGCGCGTCCAGCAGCGCCGCCGCATACGGATGGCGCGGCCGGGCCAGCAGCGCCTCTGTGCCCCGCGTCTCCATCACCTGGCCCGCGTACATCACCTGCACCCGGTCCGCGGCCTGCGCGACCACGCCCATGTCGTGCGTCACCAGCACCAGGCCCATGCCGCGCTCGCGCTGCAGCCGCGCCAGCAGGGCCAGGATCTGGGACTGGATCGTCACGTCGAGCGCCGTGGTCGGCTCGTCCGCGATCAGCAGGCGCGGGTTGCACGCGATCGCCATCGCGATCATCACCCGCTGGTTCATGCCGCCGGAGAGCTGATGCGGATAGGCCGCCAGCCGCGTCTCGGGCGCCGGGATGCCGACCTGCGACAGCAGCTCGACCACCCGGTCGCGCACGCCGCGCCGCCCGGCCGAGCGCGGCACCGCCCCGTGCGCGCGCAGGCTCTCGCCGATCTGCCAGCCCACCGTGTAGCAGGGGTCGAGCGCCGTCGCCGGGTCCTGGAACACCATCGCCACGTCGCGCCCCACCAGACGGCGCCGCGCCCTTGCTCCGAGCGCCAGCAGGTCCGCGCCGTCGAAGCGCAGCACGTCCGCCTCGATGCGGCCGGGCGGGTCGACCAGGCCCATCACCGCCAGCATCGACACACTCTTACCAGAGCCGGACTCGCCGACCACGCCGACGACCTCGCCGGGCTCCACAGTGAGGTCGAGGCCGTCCACGGCGAGGAAGTCGCCGAACCAGGCGCGCAGGTTGCGGATCTCGAGCAGAGGCATCAGAGAAAAACCAGGAAGAAAGGCCAGGGGCGCTGCCCACCATGCCTGGAAGCGGGGACCCCGCCAGAGGCTCGCCTCTGGAAACCACGACGAAGCGCGGCGTGCCGCGAACCTTTATTCACGCCGGTCCAGGGCGGCTCGCCCTGGCGAGGTCCCCGCTTCCAGGCATGGGGGGCAGAGCCCCTGGCCTTCCTTTCTTCGCCCCTCACCGCCGCAGCCTCGGGTCGAGCGCGTCGCGCAGCCCGTCGCCGACGAGGTTGAACGACAGCACGGTGGCCAGGATCGCCAGCCCCGGGAACGCCAGCAGCCACCACGCCCTCTGGTAGTATTCCAGCGCCCCGGCCAGCATCGTGCCCCATTCCGGCGTCGGCGGCTGCGCGCCCAGGCCGAGGAAGCCCAGCGACGCCGCCTCCAGGATCGCGCCGGAGAAGCCGAGCGAGGCCTGCACGATCAGCGGCGCCAGGCAGTTCGGCAGCACGGTGCGCAGCGCGAGCCGCACCGGTCCGGCGCCGGCGCAGCGCGTGGCCGCGACGTAGTCGCGCCGCAGCTCGCCCAGCGCGGCCGCGCGCACCACCCGCGTGTAGTTCGGCAGCGTCACCACGGCGACGGCGAGCATGGCGTTCAGCAGCCCCGGCCCGAGGATCGCCACGATCACGATCGCCAGCAGCAGGGAGGGGAACGCCAGCACGATGTCCATCAGCCGCATCACGGCGGCGTCGACCGCGCCGCCTGCGGAGGCCGCGAGCAGGCCGAGCGTCGTGCCGATCGCGAGGGAAAGCGTCACCACCACCAGGCCGGTGAGCAGAGACAAGCGCGCGCCATGGATCAGACGGGACAGCATGTCGCGGCCGAGGTCGTCGGTGCCCAGCGGGAAGCGCCACATGCCGCCGGCCTGCCACACCGGGGGCGTGAGGAAGTGTTCGCGGAACTGCGCCACCGGCAGGTGCGGCGCCAGCACGTCCGCGAACACCGCGAGCACCACCATGACGACCAGCACGACGAAGCCCGCGACCGCGCCGCGGCTGCGCCAGAAGCTCCCGGCGCCCCGGCGGCGGCGCGGCGGCGCGTCCAGCAGCGAGGCGACGGCCGGGGCCGCGGTGACCGCCTCGTTGACCCCGGAGCCTGCGACCGGCAGCGCCGTCACGGCGGGCACGCGCGAAGAAGGCAAGCAAGGCTGAGGCTCTGCCTCAAACTCCGCCAAAGGCAGGGCCTTTGGAAACCGACACTTA
>CAXSES010000009.1:20172-21263 GCA_964236225.1 uncultured Acetobacteraceae bacterium | reverse complement strand
ACCGCGCTCCCCCGCACCCGCGTGCGCAGCCGGTCCATCGGCGCCTCGACCAGCCTGTGCATCGTCCACGCCAGCGCCAGCGACACCCCGATCCCCGCAGCGTAGGTCGCGGCGCCGCGCTCCGGCACGACATCGTAGAGCGCGATGCCCACCGCGTAGTGGTTCAGGTAGAGCGGGTACGACAGCGCCCCCAGGCGCCGGTCCAGCCGCCGCCAGCGCGGCGTCACCTTCGGCCACGCCGCCAGCACCGCGAGCGCCGCGACCAGCGCGGCCAGCGCCGGCATCTGCATCGAGAGCACCGGCAGCCCGCGCTGGTCCCAGTGCGGGAACGCCGCCATCGCGCAGCCCCCGGCCAGCAGCGCCGCGGCGCCTCGCCAGAGCCCGGGCCGGCGCAGCGCCGCGTACAGGCACACGCCCAGCAGGAAGAACGGCACGTCGCTCAGCAGGCCGGGGCCGCCTCGCCACGAATAGAGCGCGAACCCGGCGAACCCCGCCCCGACCGCCGCCGCAGGCACCAGGGCGCGGGCGCGGCCGGCCAGGCCCATCGACGCGCAGACGGCGGCGGCGGCCAGGTAGAACGCCATCTCCACCCGAAGCGTCCACACGAACGGGATGTACTCGAAATCCTGCGCCACGTAGCTGGTGTGGAAGCCGGGCAGCAGCGACAGCACGCCGGCCGACAGCAGCGCGGGGTCGAGCGGGTCGCGGCGCAGGACGAAATCCCACAGCGCCAGACGCCCCGCGCGCCACAGCGCCGCCTGCACCAGCGCCGAGAGCGCCAGCGCCGCCAGGTAGGGCGGCACCACGCGGAGCAGCCGGTTCAGCAGGAACGCGCCGGGCCGCCCGGCATAGAAGCTGTCGTTCGCCTCGGCCACGATGAAGCCGGACAGGGCGAAGAACACCCCCACCGCCAGCGCCCCGAACCCCATCCTGTGGAACGGGCCGCGCAGGGCGTCCGGAAGCAGGTACTGGAGGTGCTGCAACGCCACCATCAGCGACAGCGCCAGGCGGAACGCGCCGAACGGGCGGTAGGAGCCCCGGGCGACCACGGGTGGCGTCTCTGGGAGGGGATACAGGCCGGTGCCGTCCAT
>CAXSES010000009.1:10360-20072 GCA_964236225.1 uncultured Acetobacteraceae bacterium | reverse complement strand
ACCACGCCGTGCAGGGTGCGCAGCTCCTGCTCCGTGACCTCGCCGCGCTGGAACAGGTGGCGCAGGTTCTGCACCATGCCCGGCCGCTTCGGCAGGTTGCGCAGGAAGCCGCACTCGTCCAGCTCCCCCACCAGGTGCCCGAGGAACCGCTCCAGCTCCCCCTTGGTGGCGACCCGCGTCTCGTGGGTGCCGAGCCGGCGCGGCACCGACTCCTCGGCGGCGCTCCACCACTCGTAGGCCATGACCATCACCGCCTGGGCGAGGTTGAGCGACATGAAGGCGGGGTTGAGCGGGTAGCGCACCAGCATGTCGGCGCAGGCGAGGTCGTCGCGGTCCAGCCCCGCGCGCTCCGGCCCGAACAGCAGCCCGGTGCGCAGGGCGCGCCCGCACATCTCCCGCAGCTCGGCCGCCGCGCCGCGCGCGGTCAGCACCGGCTTGACCACGTGGCGAGGGCGCGGGCAGGTCGCGAGCACGTGGTGCAGGTCGGCGACGGCGGCGGCCACGTCCTCGAACACCACGGCGGCGTCGAGGATGCGGTCGGCGCCGGAGGCCATGCGCCACGCCTTCTCCTGCGGCCAGCCGTCGCGCGGGGCGACCAGCCGCAGCTCGAACAGGCCGCCATTGGCCATGGCGCGGGCGACCGCGCCGATGTTGTCGGCGAGCTGCGGGCGCACCAGCACCACGGCCGGGCTGTTGCCGAGCGGCGCGAGCGGCGCGCCGCCGTCGCGCCCGGTCACGGGCGGGGACCGTGGGCGGGCCGGGTCATCGGCGCCCATGGCCCGGTCCGGAGTCCAGAAAGCAAGACCAGGGGCTCTGCCCCCAATGCCTGGAAGCGGGGACCCCGCCAAAGGCTTGCCTTTGGCAACCAACACTTAAGTTGCGCCGGGTCCAGGGGCGGCTCGCCCCCCGCCTTGAAGCAAAGGCGGGTCCAGGGCAGAGCCCTGGCCTCTCAGCCCGGACACGACCCGCCAGGGCAAGGATGCGCGATGCGGCGTGTCTCCTGGTCATGGTGCCTGGTCCTCGCGGCAGGGATCGCCCGGATGGGCATGAAGCGGTGCAGGCGCGGGCGTGCGGCGGGTCGCGTCAGGCGCGGCGCCAGGTGGTGGTGCCGGCGTGGTCCTCCAGCACGACACCCTGCGCCGCCAGCCGCGCCCGGATCGCGTCCGCGCCCGCCCAGTCCTTCGCGGCGCGCGCGGCCAGGCGTTCGGCGATCGCCGCCTCGATCGCCGCGGCGTCCGAGACCTGGCTCGCGGCCAAGCCCTGGAACCATGCCGCGGGAGTCGAGGCGAACAGGCCGAGCATGCGGCCCGAGGCGCGAAGGGAGGACGAGGCCGCCGCGTCCCCTGCCCGCCCCGACGCCGCAAGCGTGTGCAGCACCGCGATCGCCTGGGGCGTGTTCAGGTCGTCGCACATCGCGTCGAGGAAGGCGCCGGGCACCTCGCCCGGCGCGTCGCCCTCCGGGCCGGCCTGCTCCAGGGCGCGGTAGAAGCGGTCCATCTCGCGGCCCGCCTCGTCCAGCGCGCGGTCGGAGAAGTCCAGGGTGCCGCGGTACTGCGACTTCAGCATCGCGAGGCGCACCGTCTCCGGGGCGGCGCGAGCCAGGACGTCGCGCAGGGTGAAGAAATTGCCCAGGCTCTTCGACATCTTCTCGCCGTCGACCAGCAGCATGCCGTTGTGCAGCCAGAGGCGGGCGAAGCCGCAGCCGGGGTCGGCGCACAGGCTCTGCGCGCGCTCGTTCTCGTGGTGCGGGAACAGCAGGTCGTCGCCGCCGCCGTGGATGTCGAAATCCGCGCCGAGATAGCGGCGCGACATCGCGCTGCACTCGATGTGCCAGCCCGGCCGGCCCCGGCCCCACGGGCTGTCCCAGCCGGGCAGGTCCGCCTGGCTCGGCTTCCACAGCACGAAGTCGCCGGGGTCGCGCTTGTAGGCCGCGACCTCGACGCGCGCGCCGGCGAGCAGCTCGTCGGGGGAGCGGCCGGACAGCGCGCCGTACTCGGGGAAGCTCGCCACCGAGAACAGGACGTGGCCGGACGCCTCGTAGGCGTGGCCCGAATCGACCAGGCGCGCGATCATCGCCGTCATCTCGGGGATGTGGGCGGTGGCGCGGGGCTCGAGGTCGGGGGGCGCGTTGCCGATCGCGGCCATGTCCTCGGCGAAGCCCGCGGCGGTGCGCCGCGTGACCTCGGCGATGCTCTCGCCCGAGGCGGCGGCGCGGGCGTTGATCTTGTCGTCGACGTCGGTGATGTTGCGCACGTAGGTCACGCGCGGGAAGACGTGGCGCAGCAGGCGCACCAGCACGTCCCACACCACCGTCGAGCGCACGTTGCCCAGGTGCGGCAGGTCGTACACCGTCGGCCCGCACACGTAGAGCCGGACGTGGCCGGGGTCGATCGGCGCGAAGCGCACGCGGCGGCGGCGCAGGCTGTCGTGGAGGACGAGGGGCGTTGTCATGGCCCACGCTTTCTGCGGCAGGCGGGGCAAGGGAGCAAGCAAGGCCGGAGACGGGCAGGAAGCGGGCCAGCAGGGCTGAGGCCCCGCCTTCAGGCGCCGGCCCTCAAGCGCCCGCCTTCAGGAACCGGCCCCCAACCTCGCCTGCCTGACCGGCCTCGCCTCAGGCCGCCGCCAGCAGCCGCCCCGCCACCCGCGCGCGCCCCATCAGCGGCAGCAGCGCCGCCAGCTCCGGCCCCCGCTCCTCCCCGGTCAGCGCCAGGCGCAGCGGGTGGAACAGCGCGCGGCCCTTGCGCCCGCTCGAGGCCTTGAGCGCGCCCGTCCACTCCCCCCAGGTCGCCTCGGTCCAGGGCGCGGCGTCGGTGTCCTGCGGCAGCAGCGACGCCGCCTGCCGCAGGAACGCCGCCTCGCCGTCGAGCGGCGGCGGCACGATGTCGCCCGCGACCACCTCCCACCACAGCCGCGTCTCGGTCAGCAGCTCCAGGTTCGGCCGCACCGCCAGCCAGAACGCCTCGCCCGCCCCCTCCGGCAGCCGCCCGCGCACCGCGGCGAACGGCAGGGCGTGCAGCGCGCGGGCGTTGACCGCGAGAAGCTGCGCGGCGTCGAAGCGCGCCGGGCCGTGGCTGAAGCGGCGCGGGTCGAACTCCGCCGCCAGCACCGCGAGCGGCAGCGCCTCCGGCGGGTCAGGGGTGCCCAGCCGCGCCAGCATCCCCAGCACCGCCTCCGGCAGCACGCCGTCGCCGCGCAGGCTGCGCACAGACACGCTCTCGGCGCGCTTGGACAGCTTCTCCCCGGCGCCGTCCAGCAGCAGCGGCAGGTGGCCGAAGCGCACGATGCGGTCGGGGTCCATGCTCAGCGCCTCCCACAGATCGACCTGCAGGCCGGTGTTGCTGACGTGGTCCTCGCCGCGCATCACGTGGGTCGTGCCCTCCTCCAGGTCGTCGACCACGGAGGTGAAGCCGTAAAGCGGCGTGCCGTCGGCGCGGATCATCACCGGGTCCGACATCGCGGTCAGCTTCACCTGGCGCTCGCCGAGCACCAGGTCGTCCCAGGCGATGGTGCGGCCAGAGAGCAGGAAGCGCCAGTAGGGGCGCTTGCCGCCGGCCTCCGCCGCCGCCCGCTGCGCGGGGGTGAGGCGGAGCATGGCGCGGTCGTAGAGGGGCGGCTTGCCGAGGCGCAGGCGCTGCTCGCGCTTGGAGCGCAGCTCGTCCTC
Organism: uncultured Acetobacteraceae bacterium; assembly: GCA_964236225.1. Taxonomy (GTDB): domain Bacteria; phylum Pseudomonadota; class Alphaproteobacteria; order Acetobacterales; family Acetobacteraceae; genus CAXSEF01. The sequence continues at coordinate 16,411 of CAXSES010000009.1, read as the reverse complement.
GCTCTCGAAGCAGGGATAGAGGCGGCCCGACGCCTTCAGGGCCTCGGCGGCGGCGGCGTAGCGGGGGAGGCGGTCGGACTGGCGGAACAGGCTGTCCCACTCCAGGCCGAGCCAGCGCAGGTCGTGCTCGATCGCCTCCGCGTATTCCGGGCGCGAGCGCACGGGGTCGGTGTCGTCGATGCGCAGGGCGAAGTGGCCGCCGTGGCGGCGCGCGAACAGGCAGTTCGCCAGCGCGGTGCGCAGGTTGCCGACATGGAGCAGGCCGGTCGGGCTCGGGGCGAAGCGCAGCTTCATGCGTCGCCCCCGAAATCGTCCCCGGACCCGCCCTCGCTCCCGGGATCGGCATCGCCGCCGGGCCCGCCCTCGCCGGTGCGGGGGTCCAGCGAGCGCCAGTCGCGGTCGGCGCGCCGCGCGCGGTGCTCCGCGAAGCCGGCGATCTCCGTGGCCGAGCGCCAGCCCTCCTCGCCGGCGCCGACCACCAGCGCGTCCTCGCCGAACCGCATCCACACCTCCATCACCTCGCGCGCGCCCAGGCCAGGCGAGCGGCACCGCTCCACGCTGTCGCGCACGTAGGCGCGGGCGAAGGCGTTGGCGTGCTCGAGGTCGGCGAAGCCGCCCACCTCCTCCGTGATGCCCTCTTCCGCGCCCCCGGAGAGATCGAGGATGCGGACACGCCATCCCGCCGCGTCGCCCGCGGGGGGCGCCTCCCCGCTCAGCGCCCCGCTCCCGTCGTCCTGCATCCCGCCATCGCCGCGATCCCGCTCTGTTGCTGGGCGGGAGATGCGCGCGTTGGAGGCGTAATCCAAGGCTGGCCGGCGCGACGGGACGCGGAGCAGGCAGGACCGGCCCCTGCCCTGGCCCGCCGTCCAGGCGCCTGCGCGAAGCCCGTTCGCCAGGCGAGGCGTTCGGGGGCGCGGCGCCCCGGAAAACGGCTGTGCCTTCCGTTGCGGCGTCCGGTCGGGACGGATGATCTCCGCCCACCCGCGACCAGGGCCCTGGCGCCGGGCCGCGGCGCTGGTCGCCGCCGTCGATGCCTGGAGCCCGGCGGTCGTGTCCCGGTTCGAAAGGCCAGGGCTCTGCCCATGCCCGGAAGCGCGGACCCGCCCTCGCCTCAAGGCGGGGGCGAGCCGCCCCTGAACCTGCCTGACTTGAGAAGTGGACTCCAAAGGCGAGCCTTCAGAATCCCTTGCTTAAGGTGCGCCGGGTCCAGGGGCGGCTCGCCCCCACCTTGAAGCAGGGGCGGGTCTGGGCAGAGCCCAGCCTTGCTTCGCTTACAGGTCAAAACTCAGAGCCGTTGGTATCATGCCAAGACACGGCCAACTCGGCGCAGGGCTTTACGCCAGCACCGGCCATGGCTATAGCAACCAGCCCGCCGGTCCCGGATAGCTCAGTTGGTAGAGCAAGCGACTGTTAATCGCTCGGTCGTAGGTTCGAGTCCTACTCCGGGAGCCAAGGCCGCCGGACGCCATCGGCCCCCGCGCCCTGCGGTGCCGCACGGGGCCGACAGCCAGGACTCGGCAAAGCCCCGCATGGCCCGGACCGCCCGGTGGCGCCCGCGACCCTCCTCGGCGCGGGGCTCATCCTGCAGGACCGATGCGGCCCGCGGCGGCCTGAGCTTCACAGACGGCCGCATCACCGCGATCCTGCCACGCGGCGACGCACAGGACGGCCGCGACAGCCTCGACCTCGGCGGCGACTTCCTTCCGCCCGGTCGCCTCGCCCCCGCCTTGAAGCCTCCCGCCTTGAAGCCCCCGCCTTGCAGCAGGGACGGGTCCCCGCGTCCAGGCAACGGGCGGAGCCCGGCCTTGCTTCCTGACACCCCCCGTCACAGGCTGCCGCCATGACGCGCCCCGCCTCCCGCAAGCCAGCCCCGTGAGGGCGGCCCTCTACTACGCCCCGCGTCCCGACGACCCCCTGCATCGCGCCGGCGCCGCCTGGCTGGGCCGCGACCCGGAGACCGGCGCCACAGTGGCGCAGCCTGCCTTCCCCGATCTCGGCCCAGCCGCGCTGCGCGACGCGACCGCCTCGCCCCGGCACTACGGCCTGCACGCGACGCTGACCCCGCCGTGCCGGCTTGCCACCGGCTGGGAGGAGTTCTCCGCCGCTGCCGACGCGCTCGCCGCCCGGACCCCGGCCTTCGCGCTGCCGGCGCTGCGCCTGGAGGAGCTGTCCGGCTTCCTCGCCCTCGTGGCGCCACCCTGCCCGCCCCTCGACGCCCTGGCCGAGTCCTGCCTGCGCGCCGTGAACGTCCACTGCCGCCGCCCGGACGAGGCCGAGCTGCAACGCCGCCGCGCCGCCGGTCTCGACCCCGAGCAGGAGGCGCTGCTGCAACGCTGGGGCTACCCGCACGTCCTGTCGCGCTGGCAGTTCCACGTCACCCTGTCCGCGCGCCTGGACGCCGACGCCATGCGGCCCGTGCGCCAGGCCGCCGCACGGCACTTCGCGGCGGCGCTGGCCCGGCCCCGCCGCGTCACCGAACTCTGCATCGTCACGGAGGCCGCGCCGGGCACGCCGATGCTGATCGCCGAGCGCCTGCCGCTGGCGGGCTGATGCCGGCGACCCGTGAGCGTGACCGGCAAGGCAGGCAAGGCCAGGGGCTCTGCCCCTGGACCCCGCCAGGGGGAGCCCCCCTGGACCGGCTTTACTTGAGGAGCGGTTGCCAAAGGCGAGCCTGTGGCGGGTCCCTACTTTCAAGCATGGGGCAGAGCCCTGGCCTTCCCTCGTGCAGTCCCGCTCAGGCCTCGCGCAGAGTGTAGTCGAACTTGTTGCGCGCCAGGTTGACGTTGTAGTGCGGGTCCGCCTTCATGTACTTGTGCCACTTGGACACGAAGCGGGCCTTCTCCGCCTCCGCCTGGGTGGAGCGCACCTGCGAGATGCTCTCGTAGTGGTACATCTCGCAGAACGGCGTGTAGACGATGCGATACCCCGCCTCCACGATCTTGAGGCACAGATCGGTGTCGTTGAAATCGACGGCGAAGCTCTCGTCCAGCCCGCCGACCTGCGCCAGAACGCTCTTGCGGGTCGCGATGCAGGCGCCGGTCATCGCGGAGTAGTTGCGGATGACGTGGGTGAACGCGTTGTAGCCGACGAACTCGCGCGGATACGAATGGTAGATGTGCGCGGTGCCGTCGTTGACGCCGACGACGGTGCCGACATGCTGGATCGAGCCGTCGGCGTGCAGCAGCCGCCCGCCGACCACGCCGATCTCCGGGTCCTGGCTCAGCTCCATCAGCGCGGTGAGCCAGTCCTCGTTGATCACCTCCATGTCGTCGTTGAGCATGACGAGGTGCTCCGTGCGCGCCTGGCGCACCGAGAAGTTGCTCTTGTTGGCGTAGTTGAACGGCTTCATCGGCCCGTCGTAAGGCACGACGCGCACGCCGCGGCTGGTCATGTAGGACACCTGCTCGCGCGACAGGTTGGCGTTGTCCACGACCACGATCTCGTAGTTCGGGTAGGACGTGCGATCGAGGATCGACTGCACCAGGTTGTCGATCATGTGGAACTTGCCACGCCCTGGCAGGTCGATCGAGGTGTTGTTGGTCAGGATCAGGATCGACACCCGCGGCGTGCCGCGCACGGGACGGCGGATGCGGTAGGTCCCTGGCAGCAGCCCCTCCTCGACCCAGGCGCCGGCGCCGTACTTCTCCGTCGCGTGCTCTGACAGCGCGCGCAGCCCGGCGGTCAGCGCGTAGGGCTTGGCGTCCACGATCATCGCAGACGAGCCGGGGATGGCGCGCCAGTGGTAGAGCGGCTTGGCGATGTGGTGGATGTGCGGCGTGGCGCGCGAGACGCGCAGCATCAGGTCGTAGTCCTGGCTGCCGGAGAACTCGTCGCGGAACCCGCCCAGCTCCAGGAACAGCTTCTTGCGCACGGTGAGGATGTGCAGCGTGTACATCACGCTCTCCAGGTGCTCCGGCGACCAGTCCGGCTTGTAGTAGTGGTCGATGTGCTTGCCGTTCTCGTCGATCTTGTCCTCGTCGCAGTACATCGCCTGGATGTCGCCATCGGCGTTGAACGCGCGCGCCATCTCCAGCAGCGCGTCCGGCGCCAGCACGTCGTCGTTGTCCAGCATCAGCAGGAACTCGCCGGTCGCCATCTCGGCCGCCGCGTTCGAGGCGCCCGCGATGCCGAGGTTGGTCTCCAGCCTGCGGATGCGGATGCGCGGATCGGTGCCGCGCATCTCCTCCAGAACGGCGATCGTCGCCTCGCTGGTGGAGCAGTCGTCGCAGATGCACAGCTCCCAGAACGGGTAGGTCTGGTCGAACACCGACTGCAGGCACTCGCGAAGGTAGTGCGGCGGCACGTTGTACACCGGCACCACCAGGCTCAGCACCGGCTTGACCCGGCTCAGCTCGGTCAGCGCCTCGCGCGAGTAAGCGGAGAGCGGCTTGATCAGCGCCGGCGTGGTGATGGTGCGCGCCGCCCCCAGCCAGCCGACGAAGGGCGGCATCTCCGCGTCAAGCCCGATCTCCAGCAGACGCTCGCGCATCTGCTCGCCGATGCGGGTGATGCTGAACTCCTCGCGCATCCGGGCCTGCGCCCGCTCGCCGCGCGCGCGCGCCTCCTCGGGGTTGTCGCGCACCGCGAGGAACTGCTCGACCAGCGAGTCCTCCAAAGGGTCGGCCCAGATGTAGCCTGGGAAATACGGCCCCGCCTGCTGCTCGATCTCGATCAGCCGGTAGTCGATCGGGAAGCCCACCGCCTCGTCGAAGAACTCCAGATTCCCGGAGTACCCCGTCGCGATCACCGGCTTGCCCAGCGCCATGAACTCGGCGATGTTGAGCCCGAAGCCCTCCGAGCGGTGCGCGGAGACCAGGCAGTCGCAGGCCGACTGCAGCAGGTGCATCTGCTGCTCCGGCAGCCGGTCGGCGATCACCAGCACGTTGTCCACGCCGCGCAGCACGCGGTTCAGGTCGCGCGTCACGCCGGGGTCGATGTTGCTGGAGTGGAACTTGATCACCAGGAACACGTCGTCGCTGCCGGCGAAGGCCTGGCGGAACGCCTCGATCACCATGCGCGGGTTCTTGCGCTCCGAGGTGCTGCCCACGTCGAACGCGGTGAGGAACACCAGACGGTCGTGCGGGATGCCGAACGCGTCGCGCGCCAGCAGCGTCGGCGTGGGCGACACCTCGATCGGCAGCCGTATCTTGTGCACCGGCACCGGCGACATCGCCGCGATCGACTCGACCTCGAACTCGCTGTTGGTCCACACCTCGTCGAGCGGCCCGAACGCCGAGAACCACTCCGGGCGGAACGCCGCCAGCTCCCACGCCCACACCGCGACGTTGTAGGCGTCGTCGAACCGCCCCACGGGATAGAGGCTGGTCAGCCACGCGATCTGGTCCGCGTTGGCCAGGATCAGGTTGATGCGGTAGGTGGGCTGGCGCTCGTGGTCGCGGTGCAGGATGCGCGCGGCCCCGTGCGAGACGTCGAAATTATGCAGCTCGAACGGCATGCCGCTGCTCTTGACCGCGCGCACCAGGCTGCGCGCCGCCGTCCCCAGGCCGCTGGTCGCCGCGAACGGCCCGTAGATGTTGAGCCCGAACGGCTTGCGCAGCAGGCCGGGAACGCTGGCGCTCCACTTGCAGTAAGGCGCCACGCCAGGACCGTGCCGGCCCTCGATGCGCCCGTGGTTGCGCCAGTGGTCGCGCGCGTCGTCCAGCCGCCCGCCGACCGCCTCGCGCACGTCGGGGTACAGGTACATGTAGCCTTCGGAGTCGAAGTTCACCGTCTCTGCGATGAAGTCCTGGCCCTGCGGCGGCTTGGGGTAGGCGTAGAACGCATCCGCGGTGATCGTCGGCCGGGCGCCGCGGCGCTCCTCCTCTCGGCCGTACTGCAGCCAGTGCTCGTAACCGGAGGCGAAGGCGCCCGTGGTCACCGCGTCCTGGACGTCGGGGTTGATGGCGAGGTAGACCTCCTCGTTGAACCGGTCCTCGTCCGAGGTCTGCGCTGCCGGCACCACACCCTCCACCTTCTGTGATTTCCGCCCGCGCCGCGCCGGCGTCGGGCTCCCTGGCTGGGACGCCTCCGCCAGCGCCCCCGCCTTGTCCA
>CAXSES010000009.1:6191-10260 GCA_964236225.1 uncultured Acetobacteraceae bacterium | reverse complement strand
TGTCCACCGCCGCCATGTCCATCGCCGCCTCGGCCGGGGCCGTCGCGTCATGCCCGCCGCCCGATGCCGCGACCTCCGCCACGCGACGCGGCGGCCCAATCAGGCAGGCCGGGCGACCGCGCTGGCCGGACCCGATCTCCACGCGGCCGAACCGCTCCCAGTGATCGAAGCCGCTCGCGACGATGCCCTGCTGCACCGCGTCCCGCACGTCGGGGAACGCGTCCAGGTAGGCTTCCTCGGGGAAGTTCCGCTCGTTCAGCTCGAAGGCGGAATCGCTGGGTGCATCAGGCATCGGGCTTTTGTCTCTCGATCGGATCGACGGATTGCGCTGCGTCCACGCTCGCTCAGGTCACGCCGAGGCGTCCGGCGCGCTCACCGGACATCGTAATACGCGGCGATCGCGTCCCACGCCGCAGGCTCGCTCCATCCCAGGGCCGCCAGCGGCCCCGCCAGCGCCGCGGGCAAAACCGGGTCGGCGTTGATCCTCACCATCGGCTCCGCGAACTCCGCCTGCTCCGGCAGAACGACCTCGCACGCAAGGCCGCTCCTGGCCCGCATCTCGCGCGCGAACCGTTCGGTGAACGCGCCCTGCTGCTCCACGTAGCCGCTCGGCCCGAGATGCCCGGGCGCCGCGCCCTCCGCCAGCCTCTCCGCCAGATCGACGTAGGCCGCCGCCAGCAGCCCGACATGGATGTTGTCGCGCACGTAGGCGGGCGTCTTCACCTCCGCCGCGCGGCCCTCCTTCCAGCATCGCATCAGGTAGGCGCAGAACCGCGGCTCCTCCAGCGGCCCGAACGGGTTCGGGATCACGAATTTCGCTCCCGCCACGCCAAGCTCGCCCGCCTGGTGCGCGACGACCTGCGCGGTCAGCCCCTTGCTCAGCCCGTATGCCGAGAACGCGCGCAGCGGCAGCGTCCCCGCGCCCTCGTCCTGCTCGAACACGCTGCCGGTGTGCAGCACGCCACGCAGCCCTGCGGCCTTCATGGCGCCCAGCACCGCGCGCAGGTTGCGGGTGTTGGCCGCCACCGCCCCGGCGATGTCGAAATCAGGGCTGCGATAATCCCCGACCTGCGCCGCGTGGTGGCAGAGCAGGTCGGCGCCCCGCGCCGCCAGCGCCATGAACCGCTCGTCGCCGAACGCGCACTCCCACGCCACCTCGGAGCACGCCTCCAGCACGCGCACCCGCTCGGCGCGCACGCCCTCGTAGCTGTCGCGCCGGCCTCGCACCGGCGCCACCACCTCGTGCCCCGAACCCGCCAGCGCCCGGGCGAACCACGCGCCGGTGAACGAGCTGGCCCCTGTCAGGAGGACCCTCAAACCAGGCCCCGCAGCCGCTCGACGCCGTGGAACTCAGGGTCGAAATCCGGCCAGGCCGCGTCCTTGGCGGAGATCTCCTCGGGCGCCATCGGCCACTGCACGGCGAAGCGCGGGTCGTTCCAGCGCACGCCGCGCTCCGCCTCCGGGTTGTAGAAATCGCTGACCAGGTAGAGCGCCTCGGTGTCGGGCCTGAGCGTCAGCAGCCCGTGGCCGAAGCCGCGCGGCACGTACATCATCAGCCGGTTGTCGTCGTTCAGCTCCGCGCCGAACGAGCGCCCGAAGGTCGGGCTGTCCGGCCGCAGGTCCACGATCGCGTCGTAAAGCGACCCCTTCAGGCAGCGCACCACCTTCACCTCGGCCGACGGCGAGAGCTGGTAGTGCATGCCGCGCAGAGTGCCCGCCTTGGCCGACAGCGAGTTGTTGACCTGCACGAACCGGGTCTCCAGCCCCTGCGCCCCGAACTCCTTCTCGCAGAAGAAGCGCGCGAAGAAGCCGCGCTCGTCGCCGCGCCGCTCCAGCTCGATCGTGTACGCCCCGTGCAGCGGCGTCGGATGGAACTTCACGCGGCCTTCCCCCAGCGCAGGTCGTTGCCGATCGCGCCGTCGGCCATCAGGCCGTCCAGCACCTTGAGCCGGATGAACGAGCCCTGGCGGAACTCCTTGTCCGCGAACCTCATCCCCGCCAGCAGCGCGCGCAGCCGACCCACCGACGCGGCAAGCTCCGTCGTCGGCTGGTGCTCCGGCGCCAGTTCCCTGAACAGCGAGAAATCCACCTGGTAGGAGCGCTTGTCCGGCGGCGCGTCCGTGTTGATCGACACGGTGGCGCCGTCCACGCCGTCCGCCACCGCCTGCGCCAGGTCGCGCACACGGTAGTTCCAGCGGTCCGACCCGGCATTGACCGAGAGGTACGCGCCGCCCTGCTCCGGCGTGCGGGTGATCGCCCACTCGATCGCGCGCGCCATGTCGGCCACGTCGATCAGCGGCCGCCAGGGCGAGCCGTCGCTCAGCACGGTGATCCTGCCGTCCGCCATGGCGCCCGCCACGAAGTCGTTCAGCACCAGGTCGAGGCGCAGCCGGGGGCTCGCCCCGCAGGCCGTCGCGAAGCGCAGGCAGGTCACGGTCATGCCACCGGTGTTGGCCGAGCGCAGCCCCTCCTCGGTGGCGATCTTGCTGCGCGCGTAGGCGGTCAGCGGATTGACCGCGTCGCGCTCGCTGCGCGCGCCGCCCTCGGCGAAGCCGTAAACGCTGCACGACGAGGCGAAGGCGAAATGCTTCACGCCGGCGTCGCGCGCCAGCATCGCGCAGCGCACCGACGCCCTGTGGTTGATGTCGTCCGTGACCGCCTCGAAGCGGTTGCCCATCGGGTCGTTCGACACCGCGGCCAGATGCACCACGGCGTCCACGCCCTCGAACAGCGCCGGGCCCATGTCGCGCACGTCGCCGAAAACCTGCCGGTCCAGCAGCCGCTCGGGGAACTGCACCGCATGGGTCAGCGACTGGGCGAAGAACGCCGCGTCGTAGCCGATCAGCTCGGCGTCCGGGAAGCGCGAGCGCAGGTGGCGCACCAGCACCGGCCCGACATAGCCCATGTTCCCGGTTATCAGAACGCGCATCAGCACAGCCCCCTGTTCATCGTTGTCACGCCGGCCTAAGGTAGTGGGCTACCACTTCTTCCAGGGCGCCTTGTTCGCGGCCCACAGCTCCTCGAGGTGCCGCTTGTCGCGCAGAGTGTCCATCGGCTGCCAGAAGCCCGGGTGGTGGTGAATGCCGAGCTGGCCCTCCTTCGCGAGCTGCTCCATCGGCTCGCGCTCCCACACCGTGCTGTCGCCCTCGATGTAGTCGCCGACCTTGGGCGAGAGCACGAAGTAGCCGCCGTTGATCCAGCCGCCGTCGCCCTCCGGCTTCTCCTGGAAGCCGTACACCTTGTCGTCGGCGATCTGCAGCGCGCCGAACCGGCCGGGAGGCTGCACGCCTGTCACCGTCGCCTTGAGCCCGGAGTTGCGGTGCTCGCGTATGGTGCGGCTGATGTCGATGTCGCCCACGCCGTCGCCGTAGGTGCAGCAGAACGCCTCGTCGTCGCCGACGAACGGCAGGATGCGCTTGATGCGCCCGCCGATCATCGTGTCCTCGCCGGTGTCCACCAGCGTCACCGTCCACGGCTCAGCGCTCGCCTGGTGCACCTTCATCGAGTTCTGCTTCATGTCGAAGGTCACGTCGGACATGTGCAGGAAGTAGTTCGAGAAATACTCCTTGATCTGGAAGCCCTTGTGGCCAAGGCAGATCACGAAGTCGGTGATGCCGTGGCTCGTGTAGGACTTCATGATGTGCCACAGGATCGGCCGCCCGCCGACCTCGACCAGCGGCTTGGGCCGGATCTCGGTCTCCTCGGACAGCCGGGTGCCCTTGCCGCCGGCCAGAATCACTGCTTTCAAGACTGCACTTCCTTCACGCCACACGACCTGGAACGCACGCCCGCCCAGAAGGACTGGACGACGTTCGCGACGGGCCCACAACACCACAAAAACCTGAACGAGCCCTTATCGCCGTCCCGCGCGAGCGAATCGTCAGCATGGCGCCACAACCGGGTCCAGGTGCCAGCATCCGCCTCGCGCCGTCCAAAATGCTGCACTGCGGCAAGCCTCCTAGCAGCAGATTTTGCGGGTCGCAACCGACACAGGGCAGGGATGTTCGTGGCAGATGGCACGGATTTCCACACCCATACAACGGTATGGTCAGCGATGTCCCGGTTCAGC
>CAXSES010000009.1:0-6091 GCA_964236225.1 uncultured Acetobacteraceae bacterium | reverse complement strand
CGTGCATCCACCCCTCCCAGCCGCCGCGCCGCCAGCCCCAGACCTGCCGCCAGCCTCCCTGCCGCCAGCCTCCCTGCCGCCAGCCGGCAGCGAGGCGCACCGCAGCGTCCTGCACGACAGCGGCCTTTTCATGGCAGGCCACTACCAGCAAACCTACCCCGGGATCGCCGCCGCGCGCATCGACCCCCTGCGACACTATTGTGAAGAGGGATGGCGCGAGCGCCGCCAGCCCAACCCGTACTTCGACTCTGCATACTATCGTGCTCGCACCCTGGGCGACGCGACGGACACCGACCCGCTGCTGCACTACGCCCTGCTCGGCAGCGGCAAAGGCGCCAGGCCCAACCCCTACCTCGACCCCGCCTGGTACCGCGCCACCCACGGCGAGCACGCGCTCGACCCCCTGGTGCGCTTCGCGGCGCGCGACGAGGCCCTCGACCTGCGGCCCGCCGCGTATTTCGACACCGCCTGGTACCGCGCCCGCCACCGCCTGTCCGGCACCGCCAGCCCGCTGCTGCACTTCCTGGCGCGCCGCCACACCGCCCGAGTCAGCCCGCTGCCGGAGTTCGACGTCGAGCACTACTGCAGGATGCGCCGCGACGTCGCCGCCCGCGGCGCCGACCCGTTCGAGCACTACCTCGAGCACGGCTGGCGCGAGGGCCAGGACCCGTCGCGCCATTTCGAGGGCGGCTTCTACGCCAGGCGCTACCTCGCCCGCCAGCCAGACGCCAACCCCCTGCTGCACTACCTCGCGCAGCGCGACGCCGCCGCGGGACCGGGCGCGGGCCCGGCCGCGGAGCCCGCCGCGCCGACCCTGCGCATCGCCCTGCGCCGCGACCTCGAGCGGGCCGGCCGCGCCGGCGTGCGCCGACTCCGCTTCCCGCTGTTCTGGCACAACGGCATCCCGATCGACCTGGAGCCGTTGCGCGCGTTCCTCTCCGACCCCGCGCTGCGGTTCGGCTTCCACCTCGTCTGGGGCAACGAGCGCCTCGCTGGCCAGCCCGGCCTGCCGCCCGGCGCGCGCGCGCTGCTCCAGGCCTACCGCCGCGACGACTCCGACGACGCCGACATCTGCGCCCTGCTCGCCGCCTGCTTCTCCGACGGCCGCCACCTCCGCCACCATGGCCGCCCGGTGCTGGCGATCCACGCCCCGGCGCCGCATCCCCTGGACCGGAGCCTCGACGCCGAGCTGGCCCTGGTCTGCGAACGCTGGCGGCGGCACCTGCCGGACGCTGTGATGGCCCTGAGCCGGCAATGGCTGCCGCGCCGAGAGGCGGCCTTGGTCGGAGCGGCGGGATTCGAACCCACGACCCCCAGTCCCCCAGACTGATGCGCTACCAGACTGCGCTACGCTCCGACCGACAGGCGAGGCCCCCTGTAGCAGCATGTCCCGCGGCCCGCCAGCCGACAAAGCAAGCAAGGTTGGGGCTCTGCCCCAAACCCCGCCAGGGGAAGGTCCCCTGGACCGCCTTCCCTTGAGGTGCGCCGGGTCCAGGGGGGGCCTCCCCCCTGGCGGGTCTGGGCGGAGCTGCCAAAGGTTCCGACGATCCGCTTGGATCGTTGGAATGGCAGCGGAGGGAGAGCCCAGCCTTGCTTGCTGCCGCTCCGTCCGGTCACGGCAGCAGCCGCCGCAGCGCCTCCAGCTCGCGCAGCACCCGCGCCAGCACCTCGCGCGCCGGCGCGGCCATCGCCGGCGGCGCCGCCGCGCGTTCCGCCGGCGCGTCCTCCTGCGCGTGGGTGCGCTCCGCCGCCGCCTCGGCGCGCTCCGCCTCGGTGGCGGGCGGGATGTCGTCCGACAGCCGCCCGCCGCCTTCGCGCAGCAGGCGCTGCACGCCCTTGATCGTGTATCCCTGGATGTAGAGCAGGTCCGAGATGCGCCGCAGCAGCGCGATGTCGTCCGGCCGGTAGTAGCGCCGCCCGCCGCCGCGCTTCATCGGCCGCACCGTCGGGAACCGCGTCTCCCAGAAGCGCAGCACGTGCTGGGGAATGTGCAGCTCGTCCGCGACCTCGCTGATGGTGCGGAACGCGTTCGGCGCCTTCTTCAGCCTCGGCCGCTGCGTCTCCGCGCCCGCCGCCGCGGCCGGACCAGGCCCGCGCGCCTCCGCCACCCACGCCGCCGCCGAGCCGGGAACGCCCGCCGGCATCCCGCCCGCGCCCGGCCCGCCCGCTCCCGCCCCGTCCGACGCCGCCAGGCCCTCGCCGGGCGCGTGTCCCGGCTCCCCCGACGCGGGCGGCCTAGTCATCCTCGGCCGTGGGGATCGCCAGGCCGTTCACGTGGGCCTTGAGCACCTGGCTCGGGCGGAACACCAGCACGCGCCGCGGCAGGATCGGCACCTCGACCCCTGTCTTCGGGTTGCGCCCGACCCTGCGCCCCTTCTGCCGCACGGAGAACGTGCCGAAGCCGCTGATCTTGACGGAATGGCCGGACTCCAGAACCTTCGCGACCTGCTCCAGAACGGTCTCCAGCAGCTCCGCGGACTCGTTGCGCGAAAGGCCGACCTGCGTGTAGATGCGCTCGGCGAGCTGGGCCCTGGTGACCGTGTTCATACGGCAACGCTACTGATGCACCGGTGCACAGTCAACGAAACCCGCAATCTCAGCGACTTGGCCGTGTCCTGCGCACCACACCCGCGCGGATTGTGCGCCCCAGGCACAGCGCCCGACGCCAGGCCGCGCGCGCCTGAGGAGCCGCGTGCCCCTGAGGAGCCACGCGTCGCGCCGCGCGCCGCGCAGTGCGACCCCGCCGCGCCGTCACAGCCTGACCAGCGCCGACCCCCAGGTGAGCCCGCCGCCCAGCGCCTCCATCAGCACCAGGTCGCCGCGCCGTATCCGCCCGTCGCCATACGCATCCGCCAGCGCCAGCGGGATCGACGCCGCGGACGTGTTGGCGTGGCGGTCCACAGTGACCACCACCCGCTCCGGCGCCAGGCCGAGCCTGCGCCCCATCGCCTGGATGATGCGCAAATTCGCCTGGTGCGGCACCAGCCAGTCCACGTCGGACTGCGCGAGCCCGTTGGCGAGCAGCGCCTCGTCCACCGTCGCCGCCAGCTTGGCGACCGCATGGCGGAACACCTCGCGCCCGTTCATCACCAGCGTCCCCGGCCCCGGCCGCCCCACCGCGCCGTCGACGTAGAGGATGTCGCCGAGCCGCCCCTCCGCGTGCAGGTGCGTCGACAGCACGCCCTCGCCCGCGCCCGCGCCCGCGCGCAGCAGCACCGCCCCCGCCCCGTCGCCGAACAGCACGCAGGTGCCGCGGTCGCTCCAGTCCAGGATGCGCGAGAACACCTCGGAGCCGATCACCAGAACGCAGCGCGCCTGCCCGCAGCGGATGAACGCGTCCGCCATCGACAGCGCGTAGACGAACCCCGAGCACGCCGCCGACACGTCGAGGCCGAACCCCCGCTCGACGCCCAGCGCCGCCTGGACCCGCAGCGCGGTCGCCGGGAACGCCTGGTCCGGCGTGCTGGTCGCGAGGATCACCGCGTCCACCTCGGCCGCCGCCGCCCCGGCGTCGTCCAGCGCCGCCTGCGCCGCCCGCGCGCCCATGAAGGCCGCCGTCTCGTGCGGCCCGGCGAGGTGGCGCTGCGCGATGCCGGTGCGCTCGCGTATCCAGGCGTCCGACGTGTCCACCCGCTCCGCCAGCTCGGCGTTGCTGACCACGCGCTCGGGCAGATACCCGCCGATCCCCACCAGCCGCGCGCGCACCGCCATCATTTCAACGGCCCCCTTGAGGCAATCAAGCAAGGTTGAGGCTCTGCCTCAAACTCCGCCAAAGGCTCGCCTTTGGAATCCATTACTTAAGCAAAGCCGGTCCAGGGGGGGCCTCCCCCCTGGCGGGTCTGGGCGGAGCTGGCCAAAGGTTCCGACGGCCCGCTTGGGCCGTTGGAATGGCCAGCGGAGGGGGAGCCCAGCCTTGCTTTCTTCCTTCCCAGTGCCGCCTCACAGCGCCGTCGCCATGTCCGTGTCGTCCGCGCCCGCCGTGGCGCCCAGCTCCGCGATCCGCGCCAGCCCCGCGCGGATGCGCTCGTTGAACCCGTGCGTCACCAGGTCCACCGCCACGTCCACCGCGTGGGCGAACCCCTCCGCGTCGGTGCCGCCGTGCGACTTCACCACCACCCCGTTCAGCCCAAGCAGCATCGCCCCGTTGTAGCGCCGCGGGTCAAGCCACTCCCGCAGCCGCTCCAGCCCGGGCCGCGCCAGCATGTAGCCGAGCCGCGCCTGCGCGCTGGAGGTGAACACCTCGCGCAGCAGCTCGCGCACCAGCCGCAGCGCGCCCTCGCCTGTCTTGAGCGCCACGTTGCCGGTGAACCCGTCCGTCACCACCACGTCCGTGGTCCCCGCCGCGATGTCGTGCCCCTCGACGAAGCCGTGGAACTGCGGCCCGATATGGCTCGCGCGCAGCAACTCCGCCGCCTGGCGCAGCACCTCGCTGCCCTTCAGCTCCTCCGAGCCGACGTTGAGCAGCCCGATGGTCGGCGCCGGCAGCCCGAGCACGGTGCGCGCGAACACGTCGCCCAGCAGCGCGAACTCCACCAGGTTGCGCGTGTCGCACGCCACGTTGGCGCCAAGGTCGAGCAGCACCACGTCGCCGCGCACCGACGGCCCGATCGCCGCCATCGCCGGCCGATCGATCCCCGGCAGAGTCTTGATCACGACCTTGGCCAGCGTCAGCAGCGCCCCGGTGTTGCCCGCGGACACCACGCCGAGCGCCTCGCCCGACGCCACCGCGTCGATCGCCAGCCGCATCGACGCGCCCCTCACCCGAAGCGCCGCCGTCGGCTTCATCCCGCCCGGGATCACCGAAGGCGCGTGGCGCACATCCGCTGCCGCCGCCAGCAACGGCCGCGCCGACAGCATCGGCGCCAGCACCGCCTCGTCGCCCACCAGCAGGAACCGCGCGCCAGGGTGGCGCTGCACCGACAGCGCCAGCCCGCCGAGCACCGCCTCCGGGGCGTGGTCGCCGCCCATCGCGTCCACCGCCAGGGTGTAGGGCGCCAGGGCGTAGGGCGCCGCCTGTGTCACGCCGGCCCGCGCCCCGCCGCCCGGCTCAGATGCGGACGGCACCCTTCAGCGCCTTGCCGGCCACCACGACCTCGCGGCCGTCATAGTGGCCGCAATGGCTGCAGATGTGGTGCGGCCGCTTCAGCTCGCCGCAGTTGGCGCACTCGTTGTGCGCCTCCGGCGTCAGCGCATGGTGGGCGCGGCGCATCCCCTGGCGGGACGGCGAGGTCTTTCTCTTGGGAACGGCCATGGGACTGCGCCCCTCCGGGGTCTGGCGGCGCGACAGTGCCGCCGCGGCTGCGGGGCCTGTGTCACGCGCTGGCAATACGAGGCGCGCGCTGTAACAGAGGCGGCACCACCCCGCAAGGTGGACGCCGCCACGAAGGAAGGCCAGGGCTCTGCCCCATTGCCTGGAAGCGGGGACCCGCCAGGAGCGAAGCCGCCCCTGGACCCGGCTCACCTTAAGGGAAGGCGGTCCAGGGGACCTTCCCCTGGCGGGGTTTGGGGCAGAGCCCCAACCTTGCCTTCCCTGCGCCGCCCGCCTAGTGCCGCCGCAGCCTCGCCAGCCCGGCGAACGCCCCGCCCGCCTCCTGCTCCGCCTCCCCCGCCAGCGCCACGCCCGGCTTGCGCGGATACGGGTCGAGCCCCAGCGCGAGCTGCTCCGCCGCCGCCTCCCCCAGGTCCAGCGCCTGGCCGTCATAGCCGACCTCGTCGTCGCTGTCCGGGTCGATCGCCGCGTCCTCCGGCTCCTCGGCCAGTCGCTCTGACGGCACGAACCGCACCCGGAACGCCTCCTCGACCGCGACCTCGAACGGCTCCAGAGTCACCACGCACTCGCGCACCAGCCGCGCCGCAAGCGCCCCCTCCGCCGCCACCACGCCCCGCCGCCCCGCCTTCAGCCTGAAGCCGCAGCGCAGCGCCAGCACCGCCGGGATGCCCAGCCGCGCCGCCAGCGCCACGCACTCCGCGCCGTCCGCCTCCACCACGAACTCCGTCCACCCCGCGCCGAGCCTGTCCAGCGCCAGCGGCCGGCGCAGCTCGCTCACCGCGCGCCCTCCGCCACCGCCGCGCCCGCCCCCGCGCCACCGCC
>CAXSES010000008.1:12601-21836 GCA_964236225.1 uncultured Acetobacteraceae bacterium | reverse complement strand
GCCTGCCAAAGGTTCCGGCGGCCCTCTTGGGCCGTTGGAAGGGCAGGCGGAGGGAAAGCCCAGCCTTGCCTGCCTACTCCTTCGGCTTCTTGCGAAAGGCGTCCAGGCTGACGACCGAAGGCGCGGCGCTCTCCACGGGCGGCGAGTCCTCCTGCGGCGCGGGCGCGGGCGCCAGCCGCACCACGTCGGTCGGCGGCTGCGCCCGCTCCGGCACCACGACCCCGAAGCGCAGCCCGACCTGCACCTCCGGGTCGGCGAACGCGCTCACCGCGTCGAACGGGATCAGCAGGCTCGACGGCACGCCCCCGAACGACAGGCGCACGCTCACCGTGCGCGCCGACTCGTCCACGCTGAGGCCGCCGAACTGGTGCTGCAGGACGATGGTCATCTCCTGCGGGTACTGCGCCGACAGGCGGGTGGGGATCACCGTGCCGGGATGGTCCGTGCGGAACGTGACGTAGAAATGGTGCCCGCCCGGCAGCCCGTGCGCCGCGACGTAGGACAGGGCGCGCACCATCACGCCGCGCATCGCGTCCTCCATCCAGGAGTCGTAAGGCAGCAGGCTCGGCGTGCCGGCCTGGTCCTCGCCCTGGGGTGGGGTGTCGTCGTCTTCCATCGGCCGATCCTGTCCGCGCCAAGCATGCCCGCGCCGAGCCCGTGCGCGCCAGACCCGCGCGCGCCGCACCCGTCCATGTCGTCGGGCCGGCGCGCGCCGGACAGCAATGCGATGCCCGCGTGCCTCGCGCAAGAGCCGCGCGCCGCGGCCGGAACGGCGGGTGCCGTGAGGAGGAAGTGGGGGGCTTCTGTTGCCCGGTGCCCCCCGAACCGCGCGTGTCTCAGTTGTTAGGCTGCGACCGCGAGTGCAATGTTGTTGTCATTGGCACTTGTGAATTGACCCGATAACGGCGGTATCATGCCGGGCAAAAGATGAGTCTTTACCACGCGTGTCGAGCCTGTGTCGCCCCCAACGCCGGACAACTCCGGAGGGATGGTGGAGGCGCCGGGCACTGCCCCCGGGTCCACAACGCTTATTCCAATCACCGTTTATCGCCATAGCCGGCAAGCCAGCCCGCCCGATATAGGCGACATTCGTCCGTGGCGCCAGTGGCAAGAACGGCCGGTCGTGTCCCGGCCCGAAAGGCCAGGGTCCTGCCCACGCCTGGAAGCGGGGACCAGCCATGGGCGAGCCGCCGCTGGCGTGCCTGACTCAAGTCGTGGTTTCCAAAGGCGAGCCTTTGGCGGGGTCCCCGCTTTCAGGCATGGGGGCAGAGCCACTGGCCTTCCT
Source organism: uncultured Acetobacteraceae bacterium (assembly GCA_964236225.1). GTDB lineage: Bacteria > Pseudomonadota > Alphaproteobacteria > Acetobacterales > Acetobacteraceae > CAXSEF01. Next base: position 20,551 of record CAXSES010000008.1, on the reverse strand, counting down.
GGACTTCAAACCGAGACACAACGAAGGGTCGGGGCGGACCTGTCGCGCCGCACCGGCCTGCGAGGCCTTGCCCTCCATGCGCCGGGATCAGGGCGCGGCCTTCGCATCCCCGCGCCATGTCCCCGGCCCCGCGCCCGGTGTACTAGGGGCCGACGACCGGAGGTTCCCATGCGCACCCTGACACCCGAGCAAGACGCCGACATCGAGGCCGCCCGCGCGCACCGCCAGCCGACCGCGCGCGCCACCGTGGCCGCTATGGAGGAGGTGCTGTACCGGCCGCTGCCGGTGCTCGACCAGGGCTTCGTGCGGGTGATCGACTACATGGGCGACGACGACGCCGTGGTGCAGGGCGCGCGGGTCTCCTACGGCCGCGGCACCCGCCAGGTGTCCTCGGACCGCGGCCTGATCCGCTACCTGATGCGCCACCGCCACACCACGCCGTTCGAGCTGTGCGACCTCAAGCTGCACGTCCGCGCGCCGATCTTCGTGGCGCGGCAGTGGTTCCGCCACCGCACAGCGAGCATCAACGAGTACTCGGGCCGCTACTCCGTGCTGGAGCGCGAGTTCTACGTCCCCGATCCCGACCAGGTCGCCACCCAGTCCGCCACCAACCGCCAGGGCCGCGGCGAGGCCGCCGATGCCGGGACGGCGCGCGCGGTGATCGAGACGCTCAAGACGGAGGCCGCGCGCTCCTACGACGCCTACCTCGCGATGCTCAACCAGGACGAGGACGGGGCGCCGCTCGATCCCGGGCGCGAGGGCCTGACTCGCGAGCTGGCGCGCACCACGCTGCCGGTCAGCATCTACACGCAGTTCTACTGGAAGGTGAACCTGTGGAACCTGCTGCACTTCCTCGACCTGCGCGCCGACGCGCACGCCCAGTACGAAATCCGCGTCTACGCCGAGGCGATCCTCGGCGTGGTCGCGCGCTGGGTGCCCACGGTGCACGAGGCCTTCGAGGACTACGTGCGCAACGCGGTCCCGCTCTCCGCCCAGCAGATCGCCCTGGTGCGCGCGGCGCTGGGCTCGACGGCACCGCTCGACCCGGCGGCGTTCGGGCTCAGCGCGCGAGAGGCGCGCGATCTCGCGGGCGTGATGCCGGAGCTTGCGGGGCGGCTGGGCGCGGCGGGCAAATAAGAAAGCAAGGCTGATGCGGTGGACGGCTCCTGTTCGGCATCGATGTGCCAAGCTCGTGGCTGTTGAGTTCAACGAGTTGGCAGGAGCCGCCCGCCATGGAGATTACCACGATCGGCCTGGACATCGCCAAGCGTGTGTTCCAGGCGCACGGCGTCGATGCGGCCGGCAAGGCCGTGCTCCGGCGCAAGCTGGGGCGGGCGGAGGTGCTTGGGTTCTTCAAGGGCCTGTCGCCGTGCCTGGTGGGCATCGAGGCGTGCGGCACGGCGCATCACTGGGCGCGCGAGATCAGGGCGCTCGGCCACGAGGTGCGGCTGATGCCGGCCAGCTACGTCAAGCCATATGTCAAGCGCTCCAAGACCGACGCGGCCGACGCGGAGGCGATCTGCGAGGCGGTGACGCGGCCGACCATGCGGTTCGTGCCGATCAAGTCGGCCGAGCAGCAGGCGGTGCTGATGCTGCACCGGACACGTGAGCTGCTGATGCGGCAGCGGACCATGCTGGTCAACGCCTTGCGCGGGCACGTTGAACCGAGAGGTTCACCGGACATGGCCGAGCTGGGCATTGTGGCACCCCAGGGGATCGCGCGCGTGGCCGACCTGCTGGCGGTGCTGATGGACGAGGACGAGGCCAGGCTGCCGCGGCTTGCGAAGCTGGCGCTGCGCGGCCTTGCGGCGGAGCTGGACGCGGTGGGCAGGCGGGTGGCCGAGGTCGAGGCGGCGATCCTGGCGTGGCACAAGGACAACGAGGCCAGCCGCAGGCTTGCCACCATCCCCGGCATAGGTCCGATCACGGCGTCGGCGATCGTGGCCACCATCACCGATCCCACGCAGTTCCGCTCCGCCCGCCAGCTGGCGGCCTGGATCGGCCTGACGCCCCGGCAGAACAGCGGCGGCGGCAAGCAGCGCCAGTGCGGCATCTCCAAGCAGGGGGACCACACGCTGCGCCGCCTGCTTGTGCTGGGTGCGACCGCACTGATCCGCCATGCGCGCACGAAGACGGGCGCGGAGGTGGCCTGGCTGCGCGGCGTGCTCGATCGGCGCCCGGCCCGGCTCGCCTCCGTGGCGCAGGCCAACAAGACGGCGCGCATCGTCTGGGCGGTGTTGGTCAGGGGCGGGAGCTACCGGGCTTCTGCCACGGCGCAGGCAGCCGCGGCATGACGGCGTAACAGGGACCCCGGCCGGCCGGGTGCGAGGATGGTGACGACGTGATGGCTCGGTCGAACCCGGGGCCTGGCAGAACCCGTCCAGAGTCCAGCGCCTCCGAGCGCGACAGGCTGATTGGGAGCCAGGCTGCGGACCGCATCAGGGCCAGCGGCCACGAGCCGCACAAACAGGCCGGACACATGAGCGCACCCGACCGCAGCGCCACAACGTCAGATCGCCCTTGCGTCGAGGGAGCCGTCCACACATGGGCTCTGCCCAGACCCGCAAAGGGCCGAGGCCCTTAGGCCTTACTCAACAATTACCGCGTTGATCTGCTGACCTTGGGCTGATGGTGTAGTTCCACTCAGGATGCCCCGTGTCGGTGGCGATGTTGAGGGTCTTCATCTCCTCGTCGGTGACGCGGATCGCCTTGGGATAGGTGTTCTCGTCGAGTTCGCAGCGGACGCAGCCGCTGGTCGGGCCAGGCCGTGGCGCGCTGCCTGCTCGGGCTGCTGGTTACGGCGTTCGCGCCGAGCGGCCCGATCGTGGTCGGGATCGACGAGACCATCGAGCGCCGTTGGGGCGCAAGGATCAGGGCGCGCGGCACGGGCACCCATCGCGCTTGCGCGATGGGTGCCCGTCTACCGCGATCCCGTGCGCTCCAGCCGCGGCCATTTCGTCAAGGCGTCTGGCCTGCGCTAGATCAGCCTGATGCTGCTCGCGCCCGTGCCGTTTGCCGGGCGGGTCTGGGCGTTGCCGTTCCTGACCGCGCTGGCACCGTCCGAGCGCTACGCCCAAGCCCAGGGGTGCCGGCACAAGCTGCTGACGGATCGCGCACGGCAGTTGCTGCTTCTGCTCGCGCGCTGGCTGCCGGGCCGAAAGGTCATCGCCGTCGCTGACAGCAGCTACGCCGTTATCGAGCTGCTGGCAGCCGTGCGCCGCCATGTGAGCGTGATCACCCGGCTGCGGCTCGACGCGCGCCTGTTTGACCCGCCGCCGCCACGGCTGCCTGGGACCAAAGGCCGCCCGCGCGTCTCCGGCGCACGCCAGCCGACGCTGCTTCAGCACCTGGCCGACCCGAAAACAGCCTGGCAGCGCATCACGGCCACGGGCTGGTATGGGCAGGACGAGCGCCGGCTCGACGTTCTGTCGGGCACAGCACTTTGGTATCATCCCGGCAAGCAGGTGCCGGTCCGCTGGGTGCTGGTCCGCGACCCGGCCGGCACGTTCGAGCCGCAGGCGTTCTTGTGCACAAACCAAAACGCCGACCCGATCACCGTTTTGCAGATGTTCGTCCGCCGCTGGTCCGTCGAGGTCACGTTCGCCGAGGTGCGCCGCCACCTGGGCGTCGAAACGCAGCGACAATGGTCAGACCTGGCCATCGCCCGCACCACCCCGTGCCTGCTCGCCCTGTTCTCGCTCGCAACACTCTGGGCCAGCGACCTGGCCTCGCGCGGCCTCGTCCTGCCCAGGCGCGCCGCATGGTACGCCAAACCCAGCGTCACCTTCTCCGACGCGCTCGCCGCCGTCCGCCGCCAACTCTGGAGCGCACAGGCTTTCTCAACGTCCCGGCAGGCCCAGGATATGGCAACAATCCCGCGCGCGCTCCTCGACAGCCTCATGGAAGCCGCATGCCACCCAGCCTGAAAAGGCCAAAGTCGAGCTAAGGGCATGATTGTTTCAGGTTGGATCAGCGGCGGACCAGCCTCGGCAACGCATAGCAAGCTTGGCGCCAAAACCGGCAGTCGATCTTAGGCAATCTTGCTCTAAGTCAAGGGATCAAAGGGCCTCACGGCCCTTTGCGGGTCCAGGGCAGAGCCCTGGCCTTGCCTTACTGCACCACGATCCGCGGCGCCGCGCTCTCGATCTCGCGCAGCCGCCCCTGCGTCTTCTCCCACACCCGCGCCGCCAGCGCCGTGTACGCCCGCCCCGCCTCGCTGTCCGGCGCCTGCGTCACCACGGGCGTGCCCGAATCCGCGTTGGTGCGTATCTCCAGAAGCAGCGGCACCTCGCCGAGGAACTCGACCCCGTGCGCGCGGGCTTCCTGACGCGCGCCGCCGTGGCCGAAGATCTCGGTGCGCGCGCCGCAGGCCGGGCAGCAGAAGAAGCTCATGTTCTCCACAATTCCGAGCACGCTCACCCGGGTCTTCTCGAACATCGACACCGCCCGGCGCGCGTCGATCAGCGCGATGTCCTGCGGCGTGGAGACGATCACCGCGCCGGTGATCGCCACCTTCTGCGCCATGGTGAGCTGCGCGTCGCCCGTCCCTGGCGGCATGTCGACGACCAGGATGTCCAGCGCGCCCCAGTCCACCTGGCCCATCATCTGCTCCAGCGCGCCCATCACCATCGGCCCGCGCCAGATCATCGCCGTGGTCTCGTCCACCAGGAAGCCAATCGACATCGCCTTCAGGCCCCAGGCCTCGATCGGCTGCATCCTGTCGGCGATGATCTCCGGCTTGCGGTTCTGCCCCAGCATCCGGGGCAGGCTCGGCCCGTAGATGTCGGCGTCGAGCAGCCCGACGCGCAGCCCCTGGCGCGCCAGTGCCACAGCGAGGTTGACCGCCGTGGTCGACTTGCCGACGCCGCCCTTGCCGGAGGCGACCGCCACGATCGAGCGCACCTCGGGCAGCAGCGACGGGCCCGCGCCGGCCTTCCCGCCCGCCGCCTGGCCCTGCGCCGGCCCCGCCTTCGGCCCGTGGCTGTGCCCGCCCGCCGCAGCGCCGCCTGACGGCCGCGCCACGGCGCCGTCCTGCCCCGGCGCCGCCGCGCCGCCGCGATGCGCGGTCAGCACCGTGGACACGTTGCTCACCCCCCGCTCGCGCGACAGCAGCGACTCCACCTGCCGCCCGACCGCCTCCATCTCGCGCGCCCGCGCCCTGTCCGTCAGCAACGCAACCTGCACGAGGCCGCCCTTCGCCTGGATGCTCTCCACCAGGCCGGCGGCCACGATGTCGCGCGTGCTTCCCGGGGCTGCGACTGCGCGCAGGATGTCGCGCAGGGTCTCGATGTCTGGCTCTGCCATGGGCGGGCGGTCTCCGGCGCGGGAACACCGCGTTCCCACGCCGGATATGGCCCGCGCCGCGCCGCGTGCCAACGGCGGCAAGAATGGGGGCGGCAAGAATGGGGGCGGCAAGGGTGGGGGCGGCAAGGGTGGGCCATGCCTGGAGACGGGCCTCGACGCCTGCTTCCCGCCTCCGGCCTTGACGCGCCCGCCCTTGACGCGCCCGCCGCGCGTGCCAGCTTCGCCCCTACCCCGGCGCGGCCGGCACAGCGGATCGGGCGACCAGCATGCCTTCGGATGACGGACCCTGGAGCACAGGGGGCTCCTCTCCCACCCCACCCAGGCGACCCAGGGACGTGGAGCCGAACGACCCGTGGGGCCCCGCCCCTGCGCCGGACCGCCGTCCCGCCCCCGGGCCCGGCCCGCGCATCGGCGGCGAGGAGTTCGAGCGCGCCCGCGCCCGCGCCCAGGACATGCTGCGCCGGCTGCGCCAGACCGGGTTCGGCGGCGGCCCTGGCGGCGGGCGGGGCGACAGCGGCCGGGGCGGCGGGCAGGGCGGGCGAGGCGGCGACTGGCAGGGCTTCGCCGGCGGCCGCGGCGCCGCGGCCGCGGCGGCGCTGCTGGCGGCGCTGTGGCTGGCGAGCGGCATCTACCAGGTGCAGCCCGACCAGCAGGGCGTGGTGCTGCGCTTCGGCGCCTACGACCGCACCACGGCGCCCGGCCTGAACTACCACCTGCCCTGGCCGATCGAGACGGTGCTGCGGCCCTCCGTCACCGTGGTCAACCGCATCGAGATCGGCGACGGCGCCACGGACGACGCAGACGGGGACGGCGTGCCCGACGCGCGCTCAGGCGTCACCGGCTTCCGCGTGCCGTTCGCCACCTCCCGCTCGTCGCACACCCCGGCGCCGGCCGCCGAGGGCCAGATGCTCACAGGCGACGAGAACATCATCGACATCAGCTACGCGGTGTTCTGGCGAATCAGCGACGCCCAGGCCTACCTGTTCAACACCCGCAACCCCGCCGCCACTGTGCGCGCCGCCGCGGAGAGCGTGATGCGCGAGGTGATCGGCCGCACCGCGATCCAGTCCGCGCTGACCGAGGGGCGCGCCAGCATAGAGACCTCGGTGCGCTCCGGCGTGCAGGCGATCCTCGACGCCTATGGCTGCGGCGTCGAGATCAGCCAGATCCAGCTCCAGCGCGTCGATCCCCCGCCCGCCGTGATCGAGAGTTTCCGCGACGTGCAGCGCGCCAACACCGACGCGGAGCGGATGCGCAACGAGGCCCAGGCGTACGCCCGCGACATCGTGCCCCGCGCCCGCGGCGAGGCGGCCTCGATCACCGCGGCGGCCGACGGCGACCGCCAGGCCTCGATCGCCACCGCCACCGGCCAGGCGCAGCGCTTCACCAGCGTCGAGGCCGCCTATGCCACCGCCAAGCAGGTGACGTTGCGCCGCCTCTACCTGGAGGCCATGCAGGACGTGCTGAGCCGCACGCCGACCATCGTGGTCGCCGACGGCGTGCGCGGCCTGCTGCCGTTCCTCGGCCTGCCCGGCCTGTCGCTGCCGGGCGCCGGCGCCCCGCCGCCAGGCAGTCCAGGCGCGAGCGTCCCGGCGCCAGGCGCCGCCCCGGTTCCAGGCGCCACCGCGCCCGCTGCCGCCGCGCCCCCTGCCGCCGCGCCTGGCGCCGCCGGGCCGCGCGCGGACGCCGCGGCCTTCACGGCGCCCTTCGCCACGTTCGCAGGAGCGGCGCCATGAACCCCGTCCCCTGGCCGCGACTCCTGCTGCCCCTGGTGGCGCTGGGCTTCGCCGCGGTGCTGCTCGTCACCGCCACTCTGTTCACCGTGCGCCAGACCGAGCAGGCGCTCGTCACCCAGTTCGGCCGTCCCGTGCGCGTCATCACCGAGCCCGGCCTGCAGGCGCGCGTGCCGTTCATCCAGACCGTGATCGCGTTCGACCGCCGCCTGCTCGACTACGACACGCCGGGCGAGGAGGTGATCCTGGGCGACCAGCGACGCCTGATCGTGGACAGCTTCACCCGCTACCGCATCACCGACCCGCTGCGCTACTACCAGGCGGTCGGGCCGTCCGAGGAGGGCATCCGCGGGCGGCTCGCCTCCGTGGTGGAGTCCAGCCTGCGCCGCGTGCTCGGCCGAGAGACCCTGCTCGACGTGCTCTCCGCCCAGCGCGGCCGAATCATGGGCCTGATCCGCACCGAGGTGGACGCGGAGATGGCCGGGTTCGGCATCCACGTGGACGACGTGCGCATCCGCCGCGCCGACCTGCCGGCCGAGAACACGGAGGCGATCCTGAGCCGGATGCAGTCCGAGCGAGAGCGAGTCGCCAAGCAGGCCCGCGCCGAGGGGGCGGAGGCCAGCGCCCGCATCCGCGCCGAGGCGGACCGCGACCGCACCGTGCTGCTCGCCGACGCGCGGGGCGCCGCCGACAAGCTGCGCGGCGAGGGCGAGCGGACGGCCTATGGCATCTACGCCGACGCCTACGGGCGCGACCCGGCGTTCTTCGCGATCTGGCGCACGCTCGCGGCCTACCGCGCGGCGTTCGGGCCGAAGGACAGGCTGGTGCTCACGCCGGAAGACGGCATCCTGGCGCTGCTCAAGGGGCTGCCGGAGCAGTAGCAGGCAAGGTCGGGCTCTGCCCGAACCCGCAA
>CAXSES010000008.1:0-12501 GCA_964236225.1 uncultured Acetobacteraceae bacterium | reverse complement strand
TCAAGGGGCTGCCGGAGCAGTAGCAGGCAAGGTCGGGCTCTGCCCGAACCCGCAAAGGGTCCGAGGACCCTTTGATCCCATGACCTAAGGGAAGGCGGTCCAGGAGCTTCCCCTGGCGGGGTCCCCTCTTTGAGGCAGGGTGGGAGCCCTGGCCTTGCCTGCGGTCCCGCCGCGCCTTCTTCGCCCCGCCACCTTGGGCGCCGGCCGCGTCCCCCCATTTGCCCATCTCGCCATGCCGCTTGCTGCCCGTCCGGGCCCGCGCGCAGTATCCTGGCAAAGAGGGAACATCTGCCATGCGTCGTCACACGGTCCGCGCCATCGCACTCGGGTGCGTGCTCTCGCTGCCCGCAGCCCCCGGCCTGTCCCCGTTCGCCCAGGCCCGCGGCGCGCCCGACAGCTTCGCCGACCTGGCCGCCTCGCTGCTGCCGGCCGTGGTCAACATCTCCTCGACCCAGGACATGCCGGCGGAGGCCGCGATGGGAATGCCGCCGGGCCATGGCGGCCCGGACATGCCGGTGTTCCCGCCCGGCTCCCCGTTCGAGAAGTTCTTCAAGGATTTCATGAACAAGAACCACGGCCACGGCCCCCAGGGCGGCCCAGGTGGTGGCCCAGGGGGCGGCGACGGCGACGAGGAGGGCGATGCCAGCCCCGACCAGCCGCGCCACACCCAGAGCGTGGGCTCCGGCTTCATCATCGACGCGGGCGCCGGGATCATCGTCACCAACAACCACGTGATCGAGGGCGGCAGCAACGTCACCGTGACGCTGCAGGACAACACCACGATCAAGGCGAAGGTGCTCGGCCACGACGACCGCGCCGACCTCGCCGTTCTGCAGATCAAGACCGACCACAAGCTGGTGCAGGTGCCGTTCGGCGACAGCGACGCCCCCCGGGTCGGCGACTGGGTGCTCGCGATCGGCAACCCCTACGCGATGAGCGGCACCGTCACCGCAGGCATCGTCTCCGCGCGCGGCCGCGACATCCACCAGGGTCCCTACGACGACTTCATCCAGACCGACGCGCCGATCAACCGCGGCAACTCCGGCGGCCCGCTGTTCAACATGGCGGGCGAGGTCATCGGCATCAACACCGCGATCTACTCGCCGTCAGGCGGCTCGATCGGCATCGGCTTCGCGATCCCGGCCAACGCCGCCAAGACGGTGGTCGCCCAGCTTCGCGAGTACGGCCACGCCCGCAGGGGCTGGCTCGGCGTGCGCATCCAGCAGGTCACGCCCGACCTCGCCGACAGCCTCGGGCTGAAGGGCACCGACGGCGCCATGGTCGCGGGCGTCAACGACGGCGGCCCGGCGGACGCGGCCCACATCAAGGGCGGCGACGTGATCCTCAAGTTCAACAACCAGGACATCAAGGGGTTGAAGACCCTGCCCCGCGTGGTGGCGGAGACCGCGATCGACCAGTCCGTGCCGGTCGAGGTGTGGCGCGACGGCCGCGACCAGATGCTCCAGGTCAAGGTCGCCGAGATGCCTGCCGAAGCCAAGATGGCCGACGCTGGCACCCCGGGCGAGGCCACGAAGAAGCCCTCCGCCGCGGTGTCCGAGCTGACCGATTTCGGCATGAAGGTGGCCCCGATCACCGACGATGCCCGGCAGAAGTTCGGTCTGGGCTCCGATCAGAAGGGCGTCGTGGTCACGGACGTGAACAAGACCGGCCCGGCGGCGGAGCACGGCCTCAAGGCGGGCGACGTCATCGTCGAGGTGCAGCAGGAGGCGGTGAACTCGCCGGCCGAGCTGCGAAGCCGCGTGGACGCGATCCGCAAGCAGGACCGCAAGGCCGTGCTGATGCTGATCCAGGGCAGCGACGGCGTGCGCTACGTGCCGATGCCGCTCGCCGCAGCCAAGACGTCCCAGCCGGGCTGAAGGCAAGGCCAGGGCTCTGCCCCATGCTTTAAAGAGGGGACCCGCCAGGGGCAGCGCCCCTGGACCTGCGCTTGGGCGCTGTGGCACGTCGGGCCGGTGCGTGCCTCATGTGCGCCCGTCCAGGGCGGCTCGCCCTGGCGGGTCCCCTCTTTGAAGCATTGGGCAGAGCCCTGGCCTTCCTTTTCTAAATGACTCCCCAAACCCTGATCCGCGACCGCGCCCTCGCCCTCGGCTTCCACGCCGTCGGCTTCGCGCCGGCTGCCCTCGGCCCCGAGGCCCGCGAGCGCCTGGCCGCGTTCGTGGCGGCGGGCCAGCACGGCGACATGGGCTGGCTGGCCGAGCGGCAGGCCGAGCGTTCCCACCCGCAGGCGCTGTGGCCGCAGGCGCGCAGCGTGGTGGCGCTCGGGCTGTCCTACGCCCCCGAGGGCGACCCTCTGGCCACGTTGTCGCGCCCTGATTGCGGCAACATCTCGGTCTATGCCCGCAACCGCGACTACCACGATGTCATCAAGGGGATGCTCAAGCACCTGGCGCAGTTCGTGGCGTCGCGGTTCGGCGCCGGGGTCAAGGTGTTCGTCGACACCGCGCCGGTGATGGAGAAGCCGCTGGCGGAGCAGGCCGGGCTGGGCTGGCAGGGCAAGCACACCAACCTCGTCTCGCGCGGGCACGGCTCCTGGCTGCTGCTCGGCGAGGTCTACACCACCCTGGACCTGCCGCGGGAGCCGGCAGCGGCGGGCGGCTGCGGCTCGTGCGCGCGCTGCCTCGCCGCCTGCCCGACCGAGGCGTTCCCAGCGCCGTACCGGCTCGACGCCACGCGCTGCATCTCCTACCTGACGATCGAGCACCGCGGGCCGATCCCCGCCGAGCTGCGGCCGAAGCTCGGCAACCGCATCTACGGCTGCGACGACTGCCTGGCGGCCTGCCCGTGGAACCGGTTCGCCCATGCGCCTGCGCCGGCGGGGCTGCGCGCGCGCGAGGACCTGGCGGCGCCCCGGCTCGATGCGCTCGCCGCGCTGGACGACGCGGGGTTCAGGGCGCTGTTCGCCGGCTCGCCGGTGAAGCGGATCGGGCGCGGGCGCTTCGTGCGCAACGTGCTCAACGCCATCGGCAACTCCGCCGACCCGAGCCTGCGCGGCGCCGCCGAGCGGCTGACCGAGGATCTGGACCCGGTGGTGGCCGACGCCGCGCGCTGGGCGGCGGGCCGCCTCGCCTGAGCGGCGGGTCGTTTCACGGAAAGGAAGGCCAGGGATTCTGCCCCCGATGCCTGGAAGCGGGGACCCCGCCAAAGGCTCGCCTTTGGAAACCAACACTTGAGTAAAGCCGGTCCAGGGGGGCTCCCCCTGGCGGGTCTGGGCAGAGCCCAGCCTTGCTTCCTTCGAGGCCACCGGCACACGGGCCGTTTCGAACTCAGCCGGCTGCCCGGCGTTGACCGCGAAACACTCGGGGAGGATTTCATGCGTCAGGCTCACATCACCTGCGGGATCGCGCTCTCGGCCACGCTGGCACTTGCGCCGGCCGCACGGGCCGCCGGCCCCTGCACCAGCGACATCGCGCAGCTTGGCAGGCAGCTCGGCACCATGAACGGGATGGGCGCGCCGGTATCCGAGCCCGACAACGGCCAGCAGGTCGGCATGGCGTCGGCGAAGCGGATGGACACCGCCCCCTCGGACCACAAGCAGTCTGGCGGCGCCAGCCTGGTGGGCGGCGGCTCGCCCGGCACGGTCGGGGGCGTCTCGGGCGCGGCGGGCGGCGGCGGCAACCCGCAGGCGAAGGACGCGGTGGCGAGCGGGCAGGTCGCCACCTCGGCCGCAGACGTGCGGCGACAGTCCGCCGGCAAGCCGACCATGGCGCAGCAGGCCGCCGCGGATAACGGGAAGGGCAGCGGCGGGACCACCATGGCGAACGACGACAAGGTGTCGCAGGCCAAGGCCGCCCTGCAGCGCGCGGTCGACCAGAACGCCAAGGGCGACAGCGGCTGCATGCAGTCGATCCAGCAGGTCCGCGCGCTGATGCCCCAGCACTGACCTCTGCGCCGGCGATGTCCCGGCCCAGGGTGAGCCGGGCGCCGCCGATTTGGCGGGAGAGCTTTCGTTGAAACGGGAACCGGCCTTCGGTCGCTTCCCGTTCCTGTTTGCCCGCCTCGTGAGGCGGGAGCGCGCCTGTCCTGCCGCCACGGCATTTTCGCCAACGCCCATCCTCCGGCCAGGCCGCATCGCTGCCTGGCCTCGCACCCGGGCGTGAGTGGCCGCACGAAATCCGTCTGGCCGTCGTGATCGAACGCATCCAAATACCGTAACCGCCCGTAGCTGGGGCGGGAACGGCAGAACGGAGCTTCGCACGATGGCCTCTGACCCCCGCCTCCCCGACGCGCACTCGCTTCCGGCGGTGCCGATCGGCATCGACGCCACCGGCACGCGCTGGGAGAGCGACAGCATGGGCCGCGTAGAGGTTCCCGCCGGTCGCTACTGGGGCGCGCAGACCGCGCGCAGCCTGATCCATTTCTCGATCGGCCGCGACATCATGCCGGTCCAGGTCGCGCACGCCATGGCGGTGGTGAAGAAGGCCGCCGCCCTGGTCAACGCGGAGGCCGGCCGCCTCGCCCGCGGGAAGTGCGACGCGATGTGCCAGGCCTGCGACGAGGTGATCGAGGGCAGGCTCGACGCGGAGTTCCCGCTCTACGTCTGGCAGACCGGGTCGGGCACCCAGTCGAACATGAACTGCAACGAGGTGGTCTCGAACCGCGCCATCCAGTTGATGGGCGGCCAGATCGGCTCCAAGACGCCGGTGCATCCCAACGACGACTGCAACATGGGGCAGTCCTCGAACGACACCTTTCCGACCGCGATGCACATCGCCGCGCGCCTGGAGATCGAGCACGTCCTGCTGCCGTCGCTGGAGCAGCTCGCGGGCGCGATCGAGGCGAAGGCGACGCTCTGGGCCGACGTGGTCAAGATCGGCCGCACCCACCTGCAGGACGCCGTGCCGCTCACGGTGGGGCAGGAATGGTCCGGCTACGCCCACCAGCTCCGCCACGCGATCGCCGGGCTGCGCGCGTCGCAGGACGGCCTGCTGGAGCTGGCGGCCGGCGGCACCGCGGTCGGCACCGGGCTCAACGCCCCGCCCGGCTTCGCGGACGCCATCGCGGCCCGCATCGCGGCGCTGACCGGGCAGCCGTTCCGCACCGCGCCCAACAAGTTCGCAGCGCTCGGCGGGCTCGACGCGATGGTGGCCTCGATGGCGGCGATGCGCGGCGTGGCGGTCGCGCTGATGAAGGTCGCCAACGACGTGCGCTGGCTGGCGTCAGGCCCGCGCTGCGGCCTGGGCGAGCTGATCCTGCCCGAGAACGAGCCCGGCTCCTCGATCATGCCGGGCAAGGTCAACCCGACGCAGTGCGAGGCCATGGTGATGGTCTGCACCCAGGTGATCGGCGAGGACGCGGCCGTCGCGTTCGCGGGCGCGCAGGGCAACTTCGAGCTGAACGTGATGCGCCCCGTCATCATCATGAACGTCCTGAACTCGGCGCGGCGCCTGGCCGACGTGAGCGGCACCTTCCGCCGCTACACGATCGAGGGCACCGAGCTGAACAGAACGCGGATCGCGGAGCTGCTGGACCGGTCGCTGATGCTGGTCACGGCGCTCGCCCCGGTCATTGGCTACGACCGGGCAGCCCGCATCGCGCACGAGGCGCACGTGCGCGGGCAGACGCTGCGCGAGGCGGCGCTGGCATCGGGCGATATCGATGCCGAAACGTTCGACCGCGTGGTCGATCCCCGTCACATGACACACCCAGAGGAACTGCAATGAGAATCATCCGCGCCCTTGCCAAGCGTTCCTTCACCCTGGCCGGCCACCGCACCAGCGTGGCCTTGGAGCCCGAGTTCTGGGCGGCGCTTTCCGCAATGGCGCAGGGCCGGCGGCAGACGCTGTCCTCGCTGATCGCGGACGTCGACGCCGCACGCGACCCGCAACGCCCCCTGGCCTCCTCGCTGCGCGTGCTGGCGCTGACCAACACCGCGACCGGAGCCGCGGCGGCGAGCCAGGAGCTGGTCCGCGCCTAGCCGTGCGCGGGGCGACACGCGCGTCGCCCCGACGCCGCATGGCCGCCTCGACTGATGCCAGCGGCCAGATGCGATGGCCGGTTCAGCAGGAAGGCCAGGGGCTCTGCCCCCATGCCTTGAAGCGGGGGACCCCGCCAAAGGCCAAGCCTCTGGAAACCAATACTTAAGTTGTGCCGGGTCCAGGGGCGGCTCGCCCCTGGCGGGTCTGGGCGGAGCCCAGCCTTGCTTGCCTGGACGCCCATCGCATTCAGCCGTCGGTATGAGTCATCCGTCGCCGCCGCGATCGAATCATTCGTCGCCGTTAACCTTGGGGAAAGCATGGGCGGGCCAGGATCGTGCCGCGGCCAATAAAGGCTGCACGGCAAGGAACAATTCCATGACCTGCATGACCCAGCTCGCCTTCCGCGGCTTCGCCACCCCGGTCGTGACACCGCTGTCGGACCACCAGGTCAGTCCGCTGGTGCTGTCGGACCGCCTGCTGACCCTGGCACAGGACGCGGAGCGCGCCGGCTTCCCGCTCTCCGCAGGCCATCTGGTCAACCTGGCGCATGCTGTATTCGACGAGATCCCGACCCGGGGATAGCCGGTCCGTGTTCAGGACGGCCCCCGCTGTTGGCCAGGCCGGAGGCCCTGCCTCCGGGCTGGAACAACGGCGCAGGACGCAGGACGCAGGGCCAGGAAGCAAGGCTGGGCTCCGCCCAGACCCGCCCCTGCTTCAAGGCGGGGGCAAGCCGCCCTTGGACCGGCCTTAGTTAGAGCACGTTGGGGTCAAGTTGAAGCAACACACCTGGCTGCGGTCAGGTAGTTACTCCAGTAAACTCGCCACACCGGAAGCTCCCATTCCGTTTCAATCAGAAGCAAACGTGCTCTAAGTGACGGACTCCAAGGGCAAGCCTTTGGCAAAGTTTGAGGCAGAGCCTCAACCTTGCCTGCCTGGCCGGGTCACTCTCAAGGGCCATCGGTGTCGTTCACCCGCCGACCACCCGCGCGATCAGCGCCTCGTAGGCGTCCAGGTAGGCCGGCATCGACAGCGTCGCCTCGGCGTGCGCCCGCGCGGCACGGCGCAGCCCCGCGGCCAGCTCCCGGTCCTCCAGCATCTCCAGCACACGCTGCGCCAGCGCCGGCGGATCGAGGAACGGCGACAGCAGGCCGGTCGCGCGGTCGGTGACGAACTCCAGCACCGGCGCGGTGTCGCTCGCCACCACGGCGCAGCCGCACGCCAGCGCCTCGCGCAGCGACCAGGACGCCACGAACGGGTAGGTGAAGTACACGTGGCAGTCCGAGCGCTGCAGCAGCCGGATGTAGCTGTCGTAGTCGAGGCGGCCGGGGAACAGCACGCGCCCCGGATCGAGCGGCCCGACCTCGCCGAGCAGCCGCTCCTTCCAGGTGCCTTCCGCGAGCCGCGCGCCATACGACACGCCGTCGCCGCCGACCATGACCACGTGCAGGTCCGGCCGCGCCCGCAGCAGCCGCGGCAGGGCGCGCATCAGGATGTGGAAGCCGCGATATGGCTCCAGGTCGCGCGAGACGTAGCTCAGCAATGCTGCGCCCGGCGGCACGGCGAACTCGCCCAGCGCGAACGGGCGCCGGGCAGCATCCGGGTCGGGGCGGCAGACCCCGAGGTCCACCCCCTCCGGCAGGACGGTGATGTTGCCCTGCGCCCAGGCCGGGTAGGTGGCGCGCTGGAAGACGGTGGGCGACTGCCCGTGGCCGGGGTTGGTCAGGGTCAGGAGGTTCACGGCGTTCTTCGCCCGCACCCGCGACAGGGCGGCCACCGGCGTCGGGAACTCCGGGTCGAAGCCGACATCGGTGCCGCTCACCCGATAGTAGAACTCCTGGTAGCCGAGCAGAGGCACGTCGGGCCAGACGTCGGCGATGTTGAGCAGCTCGCCCCAGCCGTGATGGCCGATGATGATGTCCGGCTCGTAGCCCAACGCCTTGAGGTTGGCGGCGGTGCGCGCCACCCCCTCGGCGCGCAGCATCGCCAGCTCGAACTCCTGCGCGTCGCGGTGCGCCTCTGGGTTGAGCCCGCGCGGCATCTGGTAGACGACCTTGCGCACGCCGCGTATCTGGTTGGCGTTGGCCTCGCTGATGAACACGACGTCGTGGCGGTTCTCTGCGACCAGCCTGCGCACCAGGTGCAGGAACTGCGCCGGGAAGTTCTGGTGGACGAACAGGTAGCGCATGGCTCCTCGCTCCAGCCCGGACCGCGCGGCGAGGCCACGCGCCAGGGCCGAAATCCTGCCCTTATCGCTTGCCGCGGCCGACAGGCGCGGGCTTGCCGCGGGGCGGCGGCGCCGGCTTGAAGGTGGCGCGGGCCGGCTTGCGCACCGCCCGGGCCGGCGCAGGCTCCTGCGCCGGAGCGGTCGCCGGGGCACGGAGCACGGCCGGAACGGGTGGCGCAGCCAAAACGGGTGGCGCGGCGGGATCGGGTGCCGCGGCGGGATCGGGGCCGGCCAGGACAGCGGCGGCGGGAGCAGCGGCAAGGGCAGCAGAGGCGATCGCCGCCAGCGCCGGCTTGGGCGCGATCTCGATGTGGAACGCCTCCAGGGGCGCGAGGCTTTCCGCCTCGCAGGCCTCGCCGGTGTCGGTCGGGCCGATCGCCGTGCCGTCCACGAAGGTGGCGGACACGCGGCAGTCGAACCGCTCCGCCGCGGCGCCGCGCAGCCGCACCCGCAGGCCCAGGATCGGCAACGCCATGCCGCGGCTGCCGCAATAATGCCCGCCATCGGACCAGGGCGACAGCCACCCGCGCCCCAGCACCGCCTGGTACTCGATGTCGTCGCGGGTCACGGGCTGGCGGGGCGCGATCGCGAAACCCTCGATCCAGCGCTGGCTGCCGCGCTCGCCCATCCACTCGTCGAGACGGGTCAGCACGTCGCCGCGCCCCTGCACATGGGCCGCGACCTCCGCCTCCGCCGGCGTCACGCCCGAGGCCGGAGCCGGGGCGGGCACAACGCCGCCCGCCCGCGCTGCCTCCGCCGGCCCGCGCGAGCCGATGCCGGGCATGGCCTGCCCAGCCTCGCCCTGCGCGACCGGCCCCGGACCATTGCGGGGCCGTTCCGCCCCGGCGGCGTCACGGCCTGCGGCGGAATGCGGCGCGGTCTGCGGCGCGGCCTCGGCCTGCGCCGGGACGGCGTCGGGACCGCCGCTCAGCCGCATCACCTGCAGGCGCGGGGCCTCGTGCAGGCCGTCCGTGTCCTGGTACACGGTGACCAGGACCTGCGCCGGGCCGCGCGTGACGCGGATCAGTGCCGCGCTGTCCTGCCCGCCCAGCCAGCCATCCTCGCGGAACGTGCTGATCGACAGCGCGCCCGGCGCCGTCGCCTGCCGCGCGCCTTGGGCTGGCAGCTCCGGCGGCAGCGACAGCCGCACCCCGGGCAGCCCGGTGGCGCTGCTCGGCGGCGTGGAGCCGGGCGCGTAGAACAGGCAGAACACGCCGTTGTCGAGCGTCATCAGATGGCCGGAAACCTTCAGCTCGGTGATCACCCGCTGGGGGACGGCGGCGTCGGACATGGTCGGTCTCTTTCACGCAGGCATAGGGTCAGCGGCACGGCGGCGGCACACGGGCGCAGGGTCAGGGCACGCCGGCGGCCGGAGAGTGCGATGGGCGGTTGTGGTCCGCAACCCGTGGCAGCCGAAGCAGCGCATTGTTCAGCGACGCCGCCGGCAGGCCCAGCGGCAGCAGCCAGCCGCGGCCGGTGCGGCGGATGCGCTCCGCGGGGGCCCCGAGGTCGAACGCCGCCACGCCCAGCCCCGCGCGCATCATGTGCGTCAATGTATAACACCAGGTTTCCGGCCAGATCGACGGCAGCAGCCCCAGGTCGCAGTCCTGCGCGCGGATCAGGGCATCCACCTCGGAGTCGCGGTAGTCGCCGGTCACGAACACCGGCCCTGCCCGCATCAGCCGCTCGTCGTCGATGCTCGGCCCGACCACGACGAACTCCAGCGCCAGCGCCCGCGCCGCCGCGTCGCGCGCGCAGGCCAGCAGCACGTCGTAGCCCTTCTCCAGCCCGATCGCGCCCACCACGCACACCCGCAGGCGCGTCCCGGGGCGGGGCACGCGCATCGGCGGCAGCCCGGCCTCGTCCTCCCAGGGCCGCACGCCCGCCCGCACCTGCGGGAAATGGCGGCGCAGGCGCGAGGCGGCGTCGGCCGAGGGCGCGATCACCGCGCGCGCGCCCTCCAGCTCGGCGGCGGAGCGCGCCAGCAGCGCCGGCATCGCGATCTCCTCGTCGAGGTTGGTGCCGAGATCGGCGACGCACGCCTCGCAGCCCGCCAGGTCCGGCTCGCCGCAATAGCGCCGCCCCGGCCCGACCAGGGCGATGCGCTGGCAGAACGAGGCGTAGTCGTGGACATAGACGTCGTACGGCACGCCCAGGCGGCGGCACAGCGCCGTCACCGCGCGGTGATGGCCGAGCAGGTGGTGCAGCTCCGCGTGCAGCACCCCCTCGCCGCGCAGCAGCCGCACCAGCGCCGGCAGCTCCTCGGGCAACCGGTAGCGCAGGTTGGGGAAGGCGTCGGGGGAGGCGGGATCGCTGCCGGCCTGCTCCGAGACCAGGCAGGCTCCGTCCCCCCGCTGCAGCCCGGCCGGGCGCAGCACGATCGGCCGCAGCCCGGCCGCGCGCAGCCTCTCGCAGCGCTCGCGCACCACGCGCTCCACCCCGCCGCCGCCCTCGTGCGTCACCAGCAGCGCGGCGCCCGCCGCCACCCGGCCCTGCTTCCAGCGCGCCATGTCCATGCGCCGCCGCGCGGGCAGCAGCGGGTCGGCGGCGACGTGCCTCGCGACCAGCGCGTCGTAGCCGGGATGCAGGCGGTTCAGCACCACGAGGTTGCGCCGCACCAGATGCGCCCCCGCCATGCCGAAGCTGGCGCCGCCGACATGGCCGACATAGGCGCCGGGCACAGCGACGTGCCGCCAGCCGCGCCGCGCCGCGCGCATGCAGAACTCGTTCTCCTCGCCGTACCCCTGGGCGAACAGGTCCTCGCGCAACGGCCCTGTGGCGTCCAGACAGTCGCTGCGGATGTAGAGGCAGAAGCCGTGCCCGGTCGGGATGTCGACCACCTCGCCCGCGTTGGCCACTGCCGCGAGCCGCGCCATGCGCCGGGTGGCGTCGAGGTCAGGCACCGCGTTGACCCGCTCGCGCGACGGGTAGGAGCAGATCGTGGCGTCGTTGGACAGCGGCGTCGCTGTGCCGATGTCCGGGGCGGAGTGCGCCGCCTCGCGCAGCCGCTCCAGCCAGCCCGGCGGCACCAGGGTGTCGCTGTTGAGCAGCACCACGTCGCGTCCCGCCGCCGCGCGCAGCCCGGCATTGGCGGCGCCGGGAAAGCCGGCGTTGCGCGGCCGGCGGATCAGCCGGATGCGCCGCGCCCGCGCCATCCCGCCCAGCGCCGCGACCAGGGCGCGGTCCGGCGAGGCGTCGTCCACCACGTGCAGCCGGCTCCCCGCGGGCAGGGTCGCGAGCACGCTCTCCAGGCAGTCGAGCGTGCGGCGCAGGCCGCGGTACACAGGGACCACGACGTCGACCTGCGCCGCCCGCCGCCCGCGCGCCGCCGGCGGGGCGGCGAGGTCGGCCCAGCACGGCGCCCAGTCCGCCGCCGCCTGCGCGCCGCGCGCCACGCGCGCCTCCAGCCCGGGGTCCAGCGGGCTGCCGAGCAGGTCGCGTCCGCCCGCATCGGTGACGCGCACCGGCCCCGCGAGGCTCAGGCTGCGCAGCGCCTCCGCGCCCACGTGGAAGCCGCGCGGCCGGGACAGCGGCGCCGATCCCTCCACGGTGATCGAGAGGTCGGCGGCGCGCAGCGGCCAGGCGACGCCGTCGGCGCG
Organism: uncultured Acetobacteraceae bacterium; assembly: GCA_964236225.1. Lineage (GTDB taxonomy): Bacteria > Pseudomonadota > Alphaproteobacteria > Acetobacterales > Acetobacteraceae > CAXSEF01. The sequence goes on along the minus strand of CAXSES010000008.1, from coordinate 742 downwards.
GTGCACAAGCAGCTCCGGCTCGCGGTCCGGGTCGGCGGGGTGCCACGCCCAGCCGACCACACCGCCGTCGCGGCCCTCGACCAGGCCCTCCACCCGGGCGATCGCCGCGAGATCGACCGGACTGCCGAGCAGCGGCACGCCGTCACGCTCCACGGCGAGCCCCTGCCCGGCCCGCCAGCCCGCCGGCAGCGCGTCCAGCGTCGCCGCGCCGCCAAGCGTCACGCCGTCCAGGACAACCCGCATCGCTGGCGGCTGCGGCGGCCACAGCCGGCCGTCGCCGCACACGCCGCACCAGCCCGGCAGGCCGGCGCGCGCCACCACCAGCGCGGCCAGCATCGCCACGGAGTCATCGGGCGCGTGGCGCGACAGCAGCGCGCCAAGCGCCCGCGCCGCCTCCTCCACCCTGCCCTGCTGCAGGGCGCACACCGCCAGGCCGCTCCAGGCCTCGCGCAGGTCATGGGCGTCGGCGACCGGCCGCAGCACACGCGCCGCCGCTTCGGGATCGCCCTGGCGCAGCAGCAGCCCGCCGAGCGAGACGGCCACGGTCGCGTCGGTCGGGGCAAGCTGGCGCGCCCGCTCCAGCCAGCGACGCGCCTCGTCGAGCGCGCCATCCCGCTCGGCCGCACGGCCGCGTTCCAGCGCGTCGCCGGCACGGCCGCGCGCCCAGTGCAGCCACGCGGTGCGATCCGCGTCGCTCACCACGGCGTCATCCTCGCGGTCCGGGCGCACCGGACCAGCAAGA
>CAXSES010000007.1:17947-22418 GCA_964236225.1 uncultured Acetobacteraceae bacterium | reverse complement strand
CCGGTCCAGGGGGGCTCCCCCTGGCGGAGTTTGAGGCGGAGCCTCAACCTTGCTTTCTGGCGGCCTCGCCCGGCGTTCAGGCAGCCCGGTCCATCGCCCGCGACGCCTGCGCCCCCGGGTCGGCCGGGAGCGCCGCCCAGCGCCATGCGTCGTCGCGGCCGAGCAGGGCGCGCAGCACGAGGTTGTTGAGGCGGTGCCCGGACCGGTGGCCGACGAAGCGGCCGTGCAGCCTCGCTCCGGCCAGCGCCAGGTCGCCCACAGCGTCCAGCATCTTGTGCCGGACGAACTCGTCGCTCATGCGCAGGCCGCCGGGGTTGAGGACCCGCGCGCCGTCGACCACCACCGCGTTCTGCAGGCTGCCGCCCCTCGCCAGGCCGGCGGCCCGCAGCGCGTCGATCTCCTGGACCTGGGTGAAGGTGCGGGCGTGCTGCAGAGCGGCGCGGAACCCCGGCTCGGACAGGTCGAGCGACAGCGACTGCCGCCCGATCGCCGCCGCCTGGAAGTCGATGCGCATGGACAACGACAGGGTGGGGGCGGACACCGCGGCGCCCGCGGCGTGCGGGCGCAGCTCTGCCCAGGCCTCGCCCTCCTCGACCCGCACGGGGCGCATGATCTCGATCGCGCGGCGCAGCATCGGCTGGGCGGTGCATCCGGCGCAGTCGATCAGGAACACGAAGGGCGCCGCAGACCCGTCGAGCACCGGAACCTCGGGGCCGTCAAGCTCCGCCACGACGTTGTCGACGCCGCAGGCCGACAGGGCGGCCAGCAGGTGCTCCACGGTGCCGATCCGAAGCCCCGGCCGGTCCGGGTCCGCAAGCAGGGTGCAGAGCCGGGTGTCGCCGACCCGGTCGTGCCGCGCCGGGATCTCGAGGCCGAGGTCGAGGCGGCGGAACACGATGCCGGTCCCGGCCTCTGCGGGAAGCAGGGACAGGCCGACACGCTGCCCGCCGTGCAGCCCCACGCCGTGGCAATGGATCGCGTGGCGCAGGGTGTGCTCAAAGGCGGGACCGGCATCCCCGCCATCCAGGGGCAGCAGCGACGCCAGGCTCGACTCGGTCATTCCGTCCATTCCGCGTCGCCTTCATCCTGCGGGCCATCCTGGCGCCGCAATCCATCGGGTGGCGCGGCCCGCCGCGACGATCGAACGTTACGGCGCGGGCCATCGTGTCGCGAGTCAAGGTTTATTTCCGAATATTTCTCTGTAACCCAATGCAGTTGCAGCTCTTTTTGCGGCACAACATCGCGAGGCCAGGGAGGCCTGGCGCGAGGCTCAGGAGGTCTGGCGACGCAGGAACGCCGGGATGTCGAGTCCCATCTCGTCCGTCACCGTCGGCTGCACGGTGGGCGCGGGAGCGGAGGCCGCGGGCGCGGCGGGCTCGGAGCGCGCCGGCTCGTGGGCGACGTGCGGGATGCTGCGCCGGATCGCCCCGGTCACGATCCCGAACAGGCTGCTGCGCGGGGCTGCCGCCGAGGGCGCGGCCGCCGGGGATGGGGCGGCAGGAGGCGGGGCGCCGGGAGTCTCGCTGAACAGCGAGCTGCGCGGGACGGCCCGGGTGGACAGCACCGCGGAGGCGGAGGGGCGCGGCGCCTGGCGCGCGTCGGGGTCCATCGACACCGGCCGCGACAGGACGCCCGCCGCCTGGGCGGACTGGCCGCCCTGGTGGGGCGGGGCGGGCGGCGCCACCGGCGCTCCGACGCGCGGGACGGCGGCGTGCGGCGCGGCCTGCGGCTGCGCGGACAGCGTCGTGGCCATCACCGCGACGCCGCCGGCGGAGGCGAACTGCGTCGAGCTGCCGCCCTGCGGCAGCGCCATGGCCGGCATGGCGACCGCGGCGCCGCCGCCCACCGCGACCAGGCGGGGCCGCTGCGCGTCGAGCGCCGCCTGGATCGGGCTCTCTATGCCGGTCGCGACCACGGAGACGCGGATGCGCCCTGTCAGGTGCTCGTCGATCGCGGAGCCGAAGATGATGTTGGCGTCGTCCGCGACCTCCTCGCGGATGCGGTTGGCGGCCTGGTCGACCTCGAACAGCGTCATGTCCTCGCCGCCGGTGATGTTGATCAGCAGGCCGCGCGCCCCGGCCATCGAGGTGTCCTCGAGCAGCGGGTTGCTGATCGCCGCCTCCGCGGCGCGGATCGCGCGGTTCTCGCCCTCGGACTCGCCGGTGCCCATCATCGCCTTGCCCATCTCCGCCATCACGGTGCGGATGTCGGCGAAGTCGAGGTTCACGAGGCCCGGGGCGACCATGAGGTCGGTGACGCCGCGCACGCCCATGTAGAGGACGTGGTCGGCCATCTTGAACGCCTCCTTCCAGCCGGTGCGCTCGTTGGCGAGGCGGAACAGGTTCTGGTTGGGGATCACGATCAGGGTGTCGACGTAGCTCTGCAGCTCGACCAGCCCGACCTCGGCCGCCTTGGCGCGGCGGCCGCCCTCGAAGGTGAACGGCTTTGTCACGACGCCCACTGTGAGGATGCCGCGCTCGCGCGCCATGCGCGCGATCACCGGGGCGGCGCCGGTGCCCGTGCCGCCGCCCATGCCTGCGGTGATGAACACCATGTGCGCGCCCTCCAGGTGGCGGGCCAGCTCCTCGGAGGCCTCCTCCGCCGCGGCGCGGCCGATCTCCGGCTTGGCGCCGGCGCCGAGGCCCTGCGTCAGATGCGGGCCGAGCTGGATGCGCCGGTCGGCGCGGCTGTGGGTGAGCTGCTGGGCGTCGGTGTTGGCGACCACGAAGTCCACGCCCTGCAGGTCGAGCGCGATCATGTTGTCGACCGCGTTGGTGCCGCCGCCGCCGACGCCGATCACCGTGATGCGCGGGGTGAAGTCGGTGTGCACGGTTTGCGGGATGGTCAGGTTCAGCGTCATTCAGAGATCTCCCCCAGGAGTGGCGTGGTGAGTGGCGTGGTGAGTGGCATGGTTGGTGGCGTCGTGGTGGCGGGCCGGCGTCGCGCCGGGCCGCGGAAGATGGCGAGGACCCCGTGCCCGGCCGCGAGGCACGCGGCGGCCGGCGCGGGCCTGGCGGCGGGTGGCGTCACACCTTCTCGCGCAGGAAGTCGACGATGCGGCGCATCAGCCCCGCGGGCCGCTCGGCGTCGAGGTCGAGGTCGCCCAGCGCGCGGCCGGCCCCCGACGCCCAGGCGAGCAGCCCTGCGGCGGTGGCGAAGCCCGGCCCCGAGGCCGCGTCCGGCAGCCCGCGCAGCGGCGCGGGACGGCCCAGCCGGACCTGGCGCCCGAGGATGCGGTGCGCCATCTCGCGCGCGCCCACCATCTGGCTGGCGCCGCCGGTCAGCACCACGCGGCTGGCGGCGATCCGGCCCAGCCCCGCGCCGTCGAGGCGGTCGCGTATCAGCTCGAAGGTCTCCTCCAGGCGCGGCTTGATGATGCCCACCACCATGGCGCGCGGCACGCGGGCGAAATGGTGGTCGTCCTCGCCGATCTGCGGCACGGTGAGGATCTCCCGCTCGTCGTCCGGGCTGGGTTCGGCGTTGCCGTAGATGCATTTCAGCCGCTCCGCGCTGGCCAGTGGGGTGGAGAGGATGCCCGCGAGGTCGCGCGAGACGTGCAGGCCGCCGATCGGAAGCTGCGCCGTGTGCAGGAGCTGGCCTTCGGCGAACACCGCCATCGCGGTCACGCCGCCGCCCATGTCGATCACGGTGGCGCCCAGCTCGCGCTCGTCGGCGACCAGGCAGGACAGCCCGGCGGCCAGCGGCGCCGAGACCAGCTCCGCGATGTCGAGGTCGCAGCGCGCCATGGCGCCGGCGAGGTTGCGCAGGCTGGTGGCGGCGGCGTCGATCACGTGCAGGCGGGCGCTGAGCTGGTCGCAGTGGTGGCCGCGCGGGTCCGCGACCCCTGCCACGTCGTCCACGGAGAAGGCGACCGGCATGGCGTGGATGATCTCGCGCCCGGCGGTCTGCGCCCGCGCCCTGCCCTCCGCCGCCACGCGGCGCACGTCGGAGTCGGCGACGGCGCGCCCGCCCACCGGCCACACCACGTTGAACAGCCGGCTCGAGGGCGCGCCGCAGGACAGGTTCACCACCACGGCGCGCAGCCTGGTGTCGGCCATGTCCTCGGCCTGCCCGACGGCCGCGCGGATGGCGCGCTCGGCTTCCTCGAGGTTGGTGATGCCGCCGGAGCGCACGCCGCGCGAGCGCTGCCAGCCGGAGCCGAGCACGCGCAGCGACCCGTCCGCGTCGCAGCGCCCGATCAGGCAGGTGATCTTGGTGCTGCCGATGTCGAGCACGCCGAACGAGCCGGCGCGCTGCGGCCGCCGCGGCGGCGGCGCCACGTCGTCGAGCAGTCCGGGCGCGGGTTCGGCCGCCCTGGTCTGGGGGGGCTTGCGCGACATCTGGTTCATGCCGGGTTCCGCGACCCGGACGACGGGGCGCCCGCGCCAGCTTGGCCCATGGTGCCCTGGCCCACGCCGGCCTGGCCCGCCATGCCCTGGCCTGCGACTCCCTGGCCTGCGACTCCCTGGCC
>CAXSES010000007.1:11241-17847 GCA_964236225.1 uncultured Acetobacteraceae bacterium | reverse complement strand
CCCTGGCCCGCGGCGCCCTGGCCCGTGGCGCCCTGGCCGGGGGCGGCGGCCGGGGCCGGGGGAAGCGGACGGAGCGCCATGCGGTCGGGCAGCCTCAGGTCGATGCTGGCGAGAGGGCGGTCGAGCAGGGCGTCGGAGGCTTGCAGCTCCGCGAGCCTGGCCAGCGCCTGCGGCACTGCGCCCTCGGGCAGCATCACAGTGGCGCCGTTGCGAAGCTGGAGGTTCCAGCGGCGCTCGCCCACGCGCACCGCCGCGCTGACGTGGCTGCGCACGTCCGGCAGCGCGGCCAGCCCGTCGAGCAGCCCCGCCGCGCGCGCCGGCGCGCCGGCGCCCACCACCAGCGGCAGGGAGGCGAAGCCGCCCCAGTCGCGCGGCGAGACGTCCTGGTTGGCGACCACCTGGCCGTCGCGGTCGATCAGCACGAAGCGGCCCTGGTTCTGCCAGATCGCGAACGGCCGGCGCTCGATCACCTGCACGAAGATCGTGCCTGGCAGGCGGCGCTCCACCGCGACGTGCTCGACCCAGGACAGGGTCTCGATCCGCGCCCGCGCCGCCTCCACTGAGAAGCCCAGGATCGGGTCGCCCCTGCTCACGCCCAGCGCCGCGCGCAGCAGCGGCTCGGGCGTGTTGGCGCGGCCTGCGATCACGATGTCGGTGACGTGCAGGTTCGCGGCCCTGCCCAGCCGCTCGCGCAGGGTGGCGATGCTGCCGCCGGGACGCGCGGAGTGCAGCAGCACGATTCCTCCCAGCACGACAGCGAAGCCGGAGCAGCCCCACAGCACCGGGCGCAGCAGGCGGCGCTGGCGGCGCAGCAGCAGCCTGAGCGAGGAGGGGCGGCCGGCGACGCGCGCGCCGCGCGCGCTGCCCGCGTCCCGGTCGCCGGCGCGGGGCGGGGTCAGGCGCGGCATGAGGCGTGCTCCACCATCCAGGCGCACAACCCGGGGAAATCCAGGCCGCACCACGCCGCCTGCTCCGGCAGCAGGGAGACAGGGGTCATCCCGGGCTGCGTGTTCACCTCCAGCAGCACCAGCCGGCCCGGCTCGCCCGCCGTGTCGTCGTAGCGGAAATCGGCGCGGGTGGCGCCGCGGCAGCCCAGAGCGCGGTGCGCCTGGACGGCCATGCGCAGGGCGCTCGCGGCGATGTCCGGGTGCACCGCCGCAGGCAGCACGTGGCGCGAGCCGTTGGCGCCGTACTTGGATTCGTAGTCGTAGAAGCCGCCGCGCGCGGTGATGTCGGTCACTGTCAGCGCGCGGTCGTCGAGCACGCCCACGGTCAGCTCGCGGCCGGGGACGTACTCCTCGACCAGGATCTCGTCGCCGAAGACCCAGGCGCGGGCCAGGGCCTCGCGCCGGTTGTCGCCCTCGCGCAGGATGTGCACGCCGACGGAGGAGCCTTCCGCCACCGGCTTGACCACGTAGGGCAGGGGCATCGGGTCGGCTTGCGCGAGCGACTGCGGCGAGACCACCAGGCCGCGCGCCACCGGCAGGCCGGCCTGCGCGAACACCAGCCGCGACGCCGCCTTGTCCATGGCCAGCGCGGAGGCGCGGGCGGGCGAGTGGGTGTAGGGGATGGCGAGCCAGTCGAGCACGCCCTGGATCACGCCGTCCTCGCCGAAGCGGCCGTGCAGGGCGTTGAACACTGCGTCCGGCCGCGGCCCGTGCGTCGGGGACAGGGCCGAGAGCACGGCCGCGAGGTCGCGCCCGACCTCGACCGGCTGCACGTCGAAGCCGCGCTCGCGCAGCGCCGCGATCACCTGCGCGCCGGAGGACAGGCTGACCTCGCGCTCCGCAGAGATGCCGCCGTGGAGCACGGCCACGCGGGTCACGCGACCACCTCCGGGCGGGCGCCAGGCACGCCGATGCGCCTGATCTCCCACAGCAGCGAGATGCCGGAGGCGGCGTGGACGCGGCGGCGCACCTCCTCGCCCAGGCCCTCCAGGTCGGCGGCGGTGGCGGCCCCCGTGTTGAGCAGGAAGTTGCAGTGCTTCGCGCTGACCTGGGCGCCGCCGCGCGACAGGCCGCGGCAGCCTGCGGCGTCGATCAGCTCCCAGGCCTTCATGCCGTCCTCCGGGTTGCGGAAGGTGGAGCCGCCGGTGCGCGCCCGCACCGGCTGCGTTGCCTCGCGCGAGGCGCGGATCGCGGCCATGCGGGCGGCGATGGCGGCGGGGTCGCCGGGGGTGGCGCGCAGCCGGGCGCGCACCACCACGCTGGCGGGCGGCAGGGAGGCGTGGCGGTAGGCCAGGGCGAGGCGCTGGGCGGGCACGCGCAGCAGCTCGCCGTCGCGGGTGACGATCTCCGCCCAGTCCAGGCAGCCGGCCATGTCGCCGCCATAGGCGCCGGCGTTCATCGCCACCGCGCCGCCGAGCGCGCCGGGGATGCCGGAGAGGAACTCGATCCCTGCCAGCCCGGCGGCGGCGGCGTGCTCCGCGACCGTGGCGTCCAGGCACGCGGCGCCCGCGACCACGCCGTCCGCCTCGACCGTGATTTCGGAGAAGCCGCGGGCGAGGCGCAGCACCACGCCGGGCAGGCCCGCGTCGCGCACGATCAGGTTCGAGCAGGCGCCGAGCACGGTGACGGGCAGCTCCGGCGACAGGGCGCCCAGGAAGGCGCAGAGGTCCTCGGCGTCGGCGGGGCGCACCAGGATCTCGGCCGGCCCGCCGACGCGGAACCAGGTGGCGGGCGCGAGCGGCGCGTCGCGCTGCACTCGCCCGCGCAGCGGCGGCAGGGGGGGCAGCGACTGCATCGCGGCGGCGATCATCGCGCGGACCTCCTCTGGCCCTGCAGGGCGGCCAGCGCCTCGGGCAGGGACTGCGCCCAGGCGGTGATTGTGCCGGCGCCGAGGCAGATGACGAAGTCGCCGGGGCGCGCGATGGCGTGCACCATCTCCGCCAGGTGCTTCGGGTCGGGCAGCGGCACCACGCTGCGGTGGCCGCGCGCGCGCAGGCCGTCGACCAGGGCGTCGCGGTCGATCCCCGGGAGCGGCGCCTCGCCGGCGGCGTAGATGTCGGCCACGATCACGGTGCCCGCGTCGTTCATGCAGGAGCAGAAGGCGTCGAACAGCGAGGCGACGCGGCTGTAGCGGTGCGGCTGCACCACGGCGACCACGTCGCGCGCGCCTGCCTGGCGCGCGGCCTTGAGCACGGCGGCGATCTCGACAGGGTGGTGGCCGTAATCGTCGATCACTGTGATGCCGCCCGACTCGCCGGTCTTGGTGAAGCGCCGCTTGACGCCGCGGAACCCGGCCAGCGCCGAGCGGATGGTGGCGTCGTCGATCTCCATCTCCAGGCCGACGGCGATGGCGGCGAGCGCGTTCTGCACGTTGTGCTGGCCCAGCATCGGCAGGCGGAACGGGCCCATCCGGCGCTGGGTGCTGCGGTGGCGGTCGGTGAGCTGGACCTCGAAGGTGGCGCCCATCCGGTCGGCGACCATGCGCTCCGCGCGCACGTCGGCCTGCGGGGAGAAGCCGTAGGTGACGATGCGGCGGTCCAGGCGGGGGATCATCTGCTGCACCGTGGGGTGGTCGAGGCACAGCACGGCAAAACCGTAGAACGGGATGTTGGAGACGAACTGGTCGTAGGCGGCGACCATCGCCTCGCCGGTGCCCCAGTGGTCGAGGTGCTCGGGGTCCATGTTGGTCACGACCGCGATCACGGCGGGCAGGCGCAGGAAGGAGCCGTCGCTCTCGTCGGCCTCGACCACCATCCACTCGCCCTCGCCGAGCCGGGTGTTGGAGCCGAGCGCGTTGATGATGCCGCCGTTGATCACCGTGGGGTCGAGGTGGGCGGCCTCCAGCACGGCGGCGATCAGGCTGGTGGTCGTGGTCTTGCCGTGGGTGCCGCCGATGGCGACCGACCACTTCAGCCGCATCAGCTCGCCCAGCATCTCCGCGCGGCGCACCACCGGGATCAGCCTGGCGCGGGCGGCGGCGACCTCGGGATTGGAGTGAGGGATCGCGGTCGAGGTGACGACGACCTGGGCCGCGCCGAGGTTGGCCGCGTCGTGGCCGACGGCGACGCGGATGCCGGCCTCGCGCAGGCGCACGACGTTGGCGCCCTCGCTCATGTCCGAGCCCTGCACGGCGTAGCCCAGCGTGTGCAGCACCTCGGCGATGCCCGACATGCCGATGCCGCCGATGCCCACGAAGTGGATCGTGCCGATGCCGAGCGGGAGCGCCCTCATGCGCTGGGCCTTCCATCGGCAAGGGAGTCGGGCCGCGCGGCCGGCGTGGGCGCTGGCGCGGGCGTCGACGTGGACGTCGTCGCCGGCATGGGCGTGGGTGTGGGCGTCGTCGCCGGCATGGGCGCGCCGGCCAAGGCGGGGCCGCGTGGCGCGGCGGCGCGGATGCGGGCCTCGACCAGGTCGGCGAGGCGCGCGGCGGCGTCGGCGCGGGCGTGGGCGGCCATCGCGCGGCCGAGGGCCGGCAGCGCTGCGGGGTCGGCCAGGAGAGCGCGCAGGTGGGCGGCGACCCGGTCCGGCGTGAAGTCGGCCTGCGCCAGCACGGGGGCGCCGATCGCCAGGGCGTTGCGGGTCTGGTGGTCGTCGATCGCGGAGGGCAGCGGCACCAGCAGCGCCGGGCAGCCGGCCACCGCCAGCTCGGACGCGGTGGACGCGCCGGCGCGCGCGATCACCGCGTCGCAGCCGGCCAGCCTGGCGGCGACGTCGGGGAAGAACGCCGACAGCTCGTGCGCGACGCCGGCGAGGCCGTAGGCGCGGGCGACGCGGTCGAGGTCCTCGGCGCGGCATTGCTGCGTGACGCGCAGGCAGGCGCGCTCCGACGGGTCGAGCAGGGCGAAGGCCGCGGGCACCACGTCGCTGAACACGCGCGCGCCGAGGGAGCCGCCCAGCACCAGCAGGCGCAGGGGAGGCTGCGGCGCGGCGCGCTCGAGGCCGGCGAGCGCCCGGATCGTCGGCCGCACCGGGTTGCCTGTCACGAGGGTCGGGATGCCGGCCGGGATTCGGGTGGTGCCGGGCATGCCAAGCGCCAGCAGGTCGGCGCGCGGGGCGAGCCAGCGGTTGGCGCGGCCGAGCACGGCGTTCTGCTCGTGCAGGATCACGCAGGCGCGGCGGCGCAGCGTCCGCGCTGCCAGGATTGGGGCCACGCACGGGTAGCCGCCGAACCCCACGATCGCGGCGGCGTCGAGGCGGAGGAGATGCGCGCGCGCCTGCAGGGCGCCGCGGGCCAGGGCGGCCACGGCCCGCGCGCCGCGCAGCGCGCCACGCCCGGCGATTCCGGCGCCGGAGAGCACGAAGGTCTCGGCGTTGGCGAACACCGCGGACGCCAGGCCGCCGGAGCGCGCGTCCGTCATCAGCACGACGCGGTGGCCGCGGGCCAGCAGCTCGGAGGCCAGCGCCTCGGCGGGGAAGAAGTGCCCGCCTGTGCCGCCGGCGGCGATCACGATCGGGCGCAGGGCCGGTCCCCTCATGGGAGTCCCCTCATGCCAGCTCTCCCCTGGCGCGCCTGCGGGTGAGCGCCAGCAGCATCCCCATCCCCAGCGCCACCGACATCGCCGACGAGCCGCCGTAGGAGATGAACGGCAGCGTCATGCCCTTGGTCGGGATCAGGTGCAGCGAGGACGCCATGTTGACGAACGCCTGCAGCCCGAAGCCGGTGATGATGCCGGACGACGCCAGCACCACGAACTCGTCGCTCTCGGCCAGCAGGCGCAGCAGGCCGCGCACCACGATGAAGGCGAAGATGCCCAGGATCACCAGGCAGACCACCAGGCCGAACTCCTCGCCGGCGACGGCGAACACGAAGTCGGCGTGCGCGTCGGGCAGCAGGTCCTTCACGCGCCCCTCGCCAGGGCCGCGCCCGAGCAGGCCGCCGTTGCCGAACGCCTGCAGCGCGGTGTCGACCTGGTAGTGGTCGCCGCGGTCGGGGTGCAGGAAGCGGGTGACGCGGCTGCGCACGTGGGGGAACAGGGCGTAGGCGCCCACGCCCGCGCCCGCCATGCCGGCCGAGGCCACGCCGACCATGAACAGGTTGAGCCCGCCCACCACGAGCTGGGCGAAGAACACCGCGGTGATCACGGTGAGCATGCCGATGTCCGGCTGCGACTTGAGCAGCATCAGGATGAGCGCGAACAGAGCGCAGGCGATGGCGGTGCCGGGGAAGCTGCGGGTGCGGTGCGCCTCCGCGAGCAGCCAGGCGGTGAGCACGGCGAAGCACGGCTTGAGGAACTCGCTGGGCTGGAGCGACAGGCCGGGCAGGGCGATCCAGCGCCGCGCGCCCTTGATCTCCACGCCGTGCACCAGGGTGAGGAACGTCAGCAGCAGGGCGGCGGCGCAGCCGGCCAGCGCGAGGCGCCGCACGCTCCTGGCGGAGAGCATCGAGGTCGCGACCACGATCGCGCCGGCCATGGCGAGGAAGACGACCTGCTTGAGGATGAACACGTCGCGCGACTGGCCGATGCGCTCGGCGACCGCCGGGCTCGCGGCCAGCATCAGGATGTAGCCGCAGCCGATCAGCGCGCTCACCGCGAACAGGGTCCAGCGATCGACGGTCCACCACCAGCGGCCGAGCACGGAGTCGTCGGAGCGCGACAGGGCGGGCATCAGGCGGCGTCCTCGCGTGCGGCAGCGGGGCGTGCGGCAGCGGGGCGTGCGG
>CAXSES010000007.1:0-11141 GCA_964236225.1 uncultured Acetobacteraceae bacterium | reverse complement strand
GCGTGCGGCAGCGGGGCGTGCGGCAGCGGGGCGTGCGGGTCGTGGGTCGCTCTCGCCGCCGCAGCCGGGCAGGGCGCGGACCAGCTCGGCGAAGCGCAGGCCGCGCGCCTCGAAGCCCTCGAACTGGTCGAGGCTGGCGCAGGCCGGCGACAGCAGCACGACCTCCACGCCCAGGGCGGCGGCGGCGCGGGCGGCGCGCGGCACGGCGGCCTCCAGAGTGCCCGCGACCTCGTGCGACACGCCGGCCGCGGCCAGGGTGGCCGCGAGCAGGGGAGCGTCGCGGCCGATCAGCAGCGCGTGGGTCACGGCCGGGAAGTGCGGCGCCAATGCCTCGATGCCGCCGGACTTGGCGAGGCCGCCGGCGATCCACACCAGGCGCGGGTAGCAGCCCAGCGCGCGCGCGGCGGCGTCGGCGTTGGTCGCCTTGCTGTCGTCGACGTAGGCGATGCCGCCGCGCTCGGCGACCCGTTGCTGGCGGTGCGGCAGGCCGGGGAAGCCCGGCACGGCCGCGTCGATCCGCGCGGCGGCGGCGGGCAGGCCGAGCTCGGCGGCGAGCCAGGTGGCCATGGCGACGGCGGCGGCGACGTTCTGGGCGTTGTGGGCGCCTGGCAGCGCGGGCGCGTCGGACAGGCGCAGGGCGCGCGGGCCGCGCGCGTCGCGCAGTCGGCCGTCGGCGACGAAGCTGTCCGCCTCGCCCGCCGCCGGCTCGCGCCCGGAGATGCGCACGCAGCCCGGCACCGAGGCCGCCAGCGCCGCGCTGGCCGGGTCGTCGACGCCGATCACGGCGAGCTGCGCGCCGGTGCGCCGGTCGAGGATGCGGCGCTTGGCGGCGACGTAGCCGGCCATGTCGCCGTGGCGGTCGAGGTGGTCCGGGCTGAGGTTGAGCAGGGCGGCGGCGTCGAAGCGCAGCGTGGCCAGGCGCTCCAGCATGTAGGACGACATCTCCAGCACGTACACGCCGTGATCGGGCAGCAGCGGCAGGGAGAGCGCCGCAGGGCCGAGGTTGCCGCCGGCCGCGACCGGCACGCCGAGCGACGCGAGGATGTGGGCGAGCAGCGCGGTGGTGGTGGACTTGCCGTTGGTGCCGGTGATGCCGGCGAAGCGGGCGCGCGAGCCGGCGCCGCGCACCGCCTGGAACAGCAGCTCAGCGTCGGAGAGGACGGGCACGCCGGCGGCGACCGCCTCCGCGGCAACGGGGTGAGGCGCGGGCAGGCGGTGCGGGATGCCTGGCGAGGCGACCAGGGCGTCGAACGGCCGCGCCGCGAAATCGGGGCGGCGCACGTCCAGCCCCTCGGCGGCGGCGGCGTCGCGCGCCGCCTCGCCGTCGTCCCACGCGCTCACGGCGGCGCCCATCGCCAGCAGGGCGCGGGCGGCGGGCAGGCCGTTGCGCCCGAGGCCGAGCACGGCGTAGCGGCGGCCGGCGAACAGCGCGGGCGGGAAGGCCAGGGAAGGCGGGGGCGCGCTCATCGGATCTTCAGCGTCGCCAGGCCGACGAGGGCGAGGATCATGGAGATGATCCAGAAGCGGATCACGATGGTGGGCTCGGCCCAGCCCTTCTTCTCGAAATGGTGGTGCAGCGGCGCCATCAGGAACACGCGCCGCCCGGTGCGCTTGTACCAGAACACCTGGATGATGACGGACACGGTCTCGACCACGAACAGGCCGCCGACGATGGCCAGCACGATCTCGTGCTTGGTCGCGACCGCGACGGCGCCGAGCGCGCCGCCGAGCGCCAGGCTGCCGGTGTCGCCCATGAACACGGCGGCCGGCGGCGCGTTGAACCAGAGGAAGCCGATGCCCGCGCCCACCAGCGAGGCGCAGAACACGCCCAGCTCGCCCGCGCCCGGGATCGGGTTGAGCTGGAGGTAGTCGGCGAACACGCGGTTGCCCACGAGGTAGGCGATCAGGGCGAACACCGAGGCCGCGATGATCGTCGGCACGATCGCCAGGCCGTCGAGACCGTCGGTGAGGTTCACCGCGTTGGACGCGCCGAGCATCACCAGCATGCCGACCAGCGGGAAGGCGTAGCCGAACGGGATCAGCACCTCCTTGAACACCGGGATGGTCAGGCCGGTGGCGAGCGGGCCGTGGGTGACGGCGGCGATCCAGACGGCGGCGATCAGCCCGATCGCCACCTGCGCCACCAGCTTGCCGCGCGCGGACACCCCCTTTGTGTTGCGCCGCGACAGCTTGAGGTAGTCGTCGGCGAACCCGACCGCGCCGTAGCCCAGGGTGCAGAACAGCACAGCCCACACGTAGCTGTTGCGCAGGTCGGCCCAGAGCAGGGTCGAGCCGACGGAGGCCAGCAGGATCAGCACGCCGCCCATCGTCGGCGTGCCCTGCTTCTCCAGCAGGTGGCGCGCCGGCCCGTCGAGCCGGATCGGCTGCCCGCCGCGCTGCACCGATTTCAGCCAGCGTATCACCGGCCCGCCAAGCAGGAAGCTCAGCACCAGGGCGGTCAGGCACGCGGCGCCGGAGCGGAAGGTGATGTAGCGGACGAGGTTGAACAGGGCGAACTGCTCGGCGTAGGGGCGCAGGACATCGAACAGCATCAGGCGGCGTCCCCGGCCACTGCCGCTTTGTCCGCGAGGGTCGTGGCCGCGGCCGCTTCATCCGCAGGGGTTGTGGCCCGCGGGGCGGATGCCGGCGCGTCGAGCGCCGCCACGACCAGGGCCATGCGGCTGCCGAGGCTGCCCTTGACCAGCACGGCGTCGCCGCCCCGCACGGATCGCGCGACGATCCCGCACAGGGCGGCGGCGTCGGGCGCGTGCGCGCCCTGCCGGGCGGGCGGCAGGGCGTCGAACAGGTGGCGCATCATCGGGCCGCAGCAATGCACGATGTCGGCCGCGTCCAGCACCGCGTCGGCGAGGCCCTCGTGCTCCGCGCGGGCGTGGTCGCCCAGCTCGAGCATGTCGCCCAGCACGGCGACGCGGCGCGACGCCGGCAGCAGCGCCAGCACGCCGAGGGCCGCGCGCACCGAGGCGCCGGAGGCGTTGTAGCTCTCGTCGAGCAGGGTCGCGGCTCCGCCCAGGATCGGCCTGACCGCGCCTCGCCCCGCCCCCGCGCCGAAGCCGGCCAGCGCGGCGGCGCCCGCCTCGATGTCCGCGCCGACGGCATGGGCGGCGGCGAGCGCGGCGACGGCGTTCTCCGCCATGTGGCGGCCGGGCGCGCCGACGCGGAACCGCCGCTCGGCGCCGCCGATCCTCGCCGCCACGTCGCTGCCGCGCGCGTCCGTCGCGCAGGACAGCAGCCGCGCCTCGCCGGCCTCGCCGAACGTGGTCACGCGCAGCGCGGGCTCGTAGCGACGCGCCGCCTCGCGCAGCCGGGCGGCCTGCGCGCCGTCGGCGGGCAGCACCGCGCCGCCGCCGGGCAGCACGCCGTCGAGCACCGACAGCTTCTCGTCGGCGATGGCGTCGAGGCTGCCGAGGTGGCCGATATGCGCCGCCGCGATCCGGGTGATCACCGCGACGTCCGGCCCCGCCAGGCGCGACAGCGGCGCGATCTCGCCGGGGTGGTTCATGCCGATCTCGACGACGCAGTACTCCGCGTCCTCCTCCAGCCGCGCCAGGGTCAGCGGCACGCCCCAGTGGTTGTTGTGGGAGGCGTGCGCGGCGTGCACCCGGCCGGAGGCGCCGAGGATGGCGCGCAGCATCTCCTTGGTGGTGGTTTTGCCGACGCTGCCTGTCACCGCGATCACCGAGCCGGTGAAGCGCTCGCGCGCCGCGGCCCCGAGGGCGTGGAGCGCGTCGAGCGTGTCGCCCACCACCAGCAGCCTCGCCCCGTCCGGCGCGCCGTCGCCGCGGGCGACCATGCAGCCTGCGGCGCCGGCGGCCATCGCCGCGCCGACATGGGCGTGGCCGTCGCTCTCGCCCGCCAGCGCCACGAACAGGTCGCCGGGGCGCAGGGTGCGTGTGTCGATCGACACGCCGTCCGCGTGGAACGGCACCGTCATCATCCCGCCGGTCGCGGCAGACAGCGCATCCGCGGTCCACAGGCTCATCGCGACACCAGGCGGGCGGGCACCGCGGGGGCGCAGGCCAGGCGGCGCAGCACGTCGGCGTCGTCGAACGGGACCGTCGCGGCGCCGATCGTCTGCCCGCTCTCGTGGCCCTTGCCGGCCACCACCAGCACGTCGCCGGGGCGCAGGCCGTCCAGCCCGGCGGCGATCGCCGCCGCGCGGTCGCCGATCTCGGTCGCGCCGGGGCAGCCGGCCAGCACCGCGGCGCGGATTGCGGCGGGATTTTCCGTGCGCGGGTTGTCGTCGGTCACGATCGCCCGGTCGGCGCCGGCGGCCACTGCGGCGCCCATCGGCGCGCGCTTGCCCGCGTCGCGGTCGCCGCCTGCGCCGAACACGCAGACCAGCCGCCCGGCGGTGTGCGGACGCAACGCAGCGAGCAGCCGGGCCAGCGCGTCCGGGGTGTGCGCGTAGTCGACATAGGCCGCGGCGCCGCCGACCCGCGCCACCAGCTCCAGCCGCCCCCGCACGCCGACGAGCCGGCCGAGCTGGTCGAGCGCGTTCGCCAGGCCGGTCGCCTCGGCCAGGCCGGCGGCCAGGAGGGCGTTCTCCGCCTGGAAGCGCCCGGCGAGCGGCAGGTGCAGGCTGCGCGCCGCGCCGTCCGCCACGATGTCGAGCAGCAGCCCGTCCGGTCGTGGCGTCGCACGCACGAGGCGCACCCAGCTCCCGGCCCCGCCGAAGCTGCGCAGGTCGAGGCGTCGCGCGCGGGCGATGTCGCGCAGCGCCGCGAAGGTCGCAGGGTCCATGTCGGCGTTGGCGACGCAGGGCGCGCGCCCGGGCAGAAGCTCGGCGAACAGGCGCAGCTTGGCCGCGCGGTAGGCCTCGATCGAGCCGTGGTAGTCCAGGTGGTCGCGGGTCAGGTTGGAGAAGCCGGCGGCGGCGAGGCGCACGCCGTCGAGGCGGAACTGGTCCAGGCCGTGGCTCGACGCCTCCATCGACGCGTGCGCCACGCCGGCCCGCGCCAGCCCGGCCAGGGTGCGGGCGAGCGCCACCGGGTCGGGCGTGGTGAGGCCGCCGCCCGGGGCGAGGCCCGGCGCCACCACGCCGAGCGTGCCGAGGCTGGCGGCGGGCAGGCCGTCCAGGGCCCAGAGCTGGCGCAGGAACTCGACGGTGCTGGTCTTGCCGTTGGTGCCGGTGACTGCGACCACGGTGGCGGGCTGCGCGCCGGCATGGGCCGCCGCCAGCAGGGCGAGGGCGCGGCGCGGCTCCTCGTCCTCGATCAGCGGGCGGGCCGGCACGCCGGCCGGCCACGCCGTCCCCGACGGCGCCAGCACGGCGACCGCGCCGCGCGCCACCGCGTCGGCGATGAAGCGGCGGCCGTCGCCGCGCGTCCCCGGCAGGGCGGCGAACAGGGCGCCGGGCGCGACCTGGCGGCTGTCGGCGGTGATCGCAGTGACTACGGGATCGGCCACGGCGCCGTCGGGGGCGACAGGTCCGGCCGCGAGCTGTGCAGCGTCGAGCATCTCAGCGAGCCGCAACGAGGGTCTCGCCCTGGGCGCGGCCATCGGACGCCCGCGCCTCGCGCCGCATCCGCGCGGGGTCGTGCGCCGGCCGCGCCACTGGCAGCGGCCCCGGACCCTGCGACCCCGGACTCTGCGACCCCGGACTCTGCGACCCAGGACCCTGGGGCTCCGGACGCGCGGTTCCCGCGCCCGCCCGGGCGAGCGGCGAGGACAGCACGGGACGCACCTGCTGCGCCGACTGGGCTGGCGCTGCGGCCTGCGTCGCCTCCGGCTCCTCCATCGGCAGCGGCTTCGGGCGCACGCCGGGCTCGTTGTTCTGGTGCTCGCCGGGATGGCCGGGCTGCAGCGGGATGTAGAGCTGTGCGGCGATGGCGTCGTAGTCCTGCATGTGGGGGAACAGGCCGAGCATCGGCGCGATGCGCGCGATCACCCGCCCGGCGCCGGGGGCGGAGACCGCGCCGGCGGTCGAGTAGCCGCCGGTGCTCCTGTTGCCGTGCGGCTCGTCGAGCATGAAGTACACTGCGTAGCGCGGCGCGTTCATCGGGAACACGCTCATGAACGCGCTGACGTTGCTGTGCTTCTTGTAGCCGTGGCCGCTGTTCTTCTCCGCGGTGCCGGTCTTGCCGCCGACGAAGTAGCCGGGGACGTTGGCCGGCTTGCCGTAGCCGTCGGTGACGACGAGGTGCATCAGCTTGCGCATCGTGTCGGAGGTGGACTGCGCCATCACCCGCGTGCCTTCGGGCAGCGGCGCGTCGGGCTCCGCGGCCAGGATCGTCGGCCTGAGCACGATGCCGCCATTGGCCACCGCCGCCGTGCCGCGCACGACATGCAGGGGGCTGACCGCGATGCCGTGGCCGAAGCCCACGGTCATGGTCACCGCCTCCTTCCAGGCGGCGGCGGGGGGCACGATCGGCATGCCGGCCTCGGGGAGCTGGATGCCGATGCGGCTGAACATGCCCATGCTCTTCAGCCAGGCGCGCTGCCGCTCCGAGCCCACGCCGAGCGCCATGTGCGCGGCGCCGAGGTTCGACGAGTAGGCCAGCACCTCCGGCAGATAGAGGAAGCGGTGCTTGCCCTCGAAGTCGGTGATTGTGAAGCGGCCGATGTGGATCGGGTTGGCCGCGTCGAACTGGTCGCCGAGACGGGCGCTGCCCGCGTCGAGCGCCATCGAGGCGGTTTGCAGCTTGAAGGTGCTGCCCGGCTCGTACATCGCGGTCACGGCGCGGTTGAAGCGGTCGTCGGGCGCGGTGTCGCCGAACTTGTTGGCGTCGTAGTCGGGCAGGCTGACCATGGCGATCACCTCGCCGGTGCGCACGTCCATGACGATGCCGCACGCGCCGATCGCGCCGAACTCGTCCTTGGCGCGCTCAAGCTCGTCGCGCATCACGCCCTGCACGCGCACGTCGATCGACAGGCGCAGCGGCCTGGTGTCGGCGCGCAGGCGGGCGTCGAACGCCTTCTCCACGCCGGCGACGCCGTGGGTGTCCACGTCCACGCCGCCGAGCACCTGGGCGGCGACGCGGCCCAGAGGGTAGCGGCGCTTCTCGCCCTCCTGGAAGTACACGCCGGGGATGCCGAGCGCGTTGATCGCCAGCTCCTCGCGCGGCGTGATCTGGCGCGCGAGGTAGACGAACTGCTTGCCCGACGCGAGGCGCGCGCGGGCGTCGTCCTCGTCGAGGCGGGCCAGCACGCCCTTGATGCGGCGCGCGGCCTGGGCGGGGTCGATCATCTCGCGCGGGTTGGCGTACAGCGAGGCCATCGGCAGCGAGATCGCCAGGATCTCGCCGTTCCTGTCCGTCACCGTGGCGCGCGGGCCGGGCGCGGGCGCGGCGTCGGCGATTCGCGCGCCGTCGCCGTCCAGCGCGGGCTGGTCGGGATCGGCCGGCACCAGAGGGCGCATCTCCGCCTGCGACGGCTGCATCGGGAACAGCACGGTCGCCGCCGTGAGCTTGGCGGCCACCGCGCCGAACAGCACGGCGAAGCCGCCCGCCGCCAGAAGCAGCCGGGACCGCCCCTGCTCGAGCGCGGCGCGACGCGCCAGGTCGCCGCCGGTGATCCGCACCGTCTCCGCCCGCACGCCCTGGCCGTCGGCCGCCCGCGCGCCCTGGCCGTCGGCAGACCACACGCCCTGGCCGTCGGCAGACCACACGCCCTGGCCGTCGGCAGACCACACGCCCTGGCCGTCGGCCGGACCGCCGGCGGGTGCGCCGGCCTCGTGGCGCTGCCAGCCGGCCTCGCCGGGCGCGTGCGCCCGCGCGCCGTCCTGGCCGGAACCGCCGTGGCCGGCACCGTCGCCGTGCCGTGCTGCGCCGTCGCGCGGGGGCGGGACGTCGCTCACTGCGCCCCTGCGCCCATCGGCACGGGCGGCGGCAGCGACGCGCGCCCGCCGCCCAGCAGCGACCCGGAATACGCACCCTGCGCGGGCAGGCCCGGCGGTGCGTACGCCGGGCGCAGCGGCATCGTCGCGGCCGCCCGGGTGAGCAGCGGCTCGGCGCGCCGCGGGTGGGCCATCGGGGTCGCCAGCCCGGACAGCACGGGGGCCATCACCGGCGCCAGCGCCCGCCCGCCCGCATAGCCGGCGCCCGGCCCGACGCCCGCCGCGGCATACGACCTGGGCGGCGTCGAGGCAGGTGGCAGCGCCGTGGCGGCCGGCTCGGGGCGACGCTCCTGGCGCGCCTCGGCCTGCACCAGGCGGGCGGGATGCGGCGTCGCGGCCGACGGGCCCGCGCTCCTGGCCTCGGCGGGGGCGGCGGCCAGGACGGCGCGCGGCGCGGCTGCCGGCCGCGGCGCGGGGTCGGCGTGCGTGGTCTCGCCGGACGCGGCGGCGAACGCCAGGCCGCCACGCGGCGCGGCCGGATGCCCGGGCTCCTGGCCGGACGGCGCGGCATCGGGCGGCTGGGCCGGGGAGGGCCGGGCGTCCGCCAGCACGGCCGGATCGAGGTCGGTGCCGTCCGCCGCGGGCGGCGCGGCCGGGGCGGGCAGGCGCCGCGCCAGCTCCGCGACCGGCACGAACTGCGAGGGCGACATGGCGTGCAGCGCCAGGAAGCGGTCGGCGAGCTCCTGCAGCCGCCCCGGCTCGTTCAGCAGCGCCCACTCCGCGCGCAGCAGGCCGGTGCGCTCGTGGGCGGCCTCGCTGGCGTGGAGGGTGCGGGTGATCTCTCGGTCCAGCAGCGAGGTGCGGTGCTTCTCCTGGTAGAGGTAGAGGCCGGAGCCGCCGGCCAGCAGCATGCACAGGCAGGTGAGGGGACGGATCATCAGGAGCGGGCCTCGTGCGGTTGCGCTGGGCGTCGTTCCAGGGTGCGCAGACGCGCGCTGCGGCTCCTGGGGTTGCGGTCGGTCTCCGCCGGCGTCGGACGCCGCGCCCTCGCGCCTGGCAGGGCGAAGTCGCTGTCCCGCCGCAGCGCCAGGCCGCCCGGGTCGTGGCGCGACGGCGCGGGCACGCGGCCTGCGGCCTCCGTCATGAACCGCTTCACGATTCGGTCCTCCAGCGAGTGGAAGGCCACGACCACCAGCCGCCCGCCCGGCGCCAGCAGCCGCAGCGCCTGCTCCAGCGCGCGGCCGATCTGCCCAAGCTCGTCGTTGACCCGGATGCGCAGCGCCTGGAACGAGCGCGTCGCAGGGTCGATGCCGTGCCGCCCCGCCACCGGGCGCGGCTTGGGCACCGCGTCGCGGATGATCGCCGCGAGCTGGCCGGTGGTCACGATCGGCGCCAGGGCGCGCGCCGCCACGATCGCGCGGGCGATGCGGCGCGACATCCGCTCCTCGCCCAGCTCGTAGAGCGTGTCGGCCAGCTCCGCCTCCGGCAGCGTCGCCACCAGGTCGGCCGCGGTCGGGCCGCTGCGGCCCATGCGCATGTCGAGCGGCCCGTCTGCGCGGAAGCTGAAGCCGCGCTGCGGGTCGTCGAGCTGGAACGAGGAGACGCCGAGGTCGAGCACCACGCCGTCCAGGGCCTCGACGCCGCGCTGCGCCAGCCTCTCCAGCATGTCGCCGAAGCCGGCCTCGATCAGGTGCAGCCGGCCGGGGTGGCGCGCCGCCAGGGCCGCGCCGCGCGCGATCGCGTCCGGGTCGCGGTCGATCGCCCAGAGCGTGCAGGCGGCCGTCTCCAGGATCGCGGCCGCGTAGCCGCCGCCGCCGAACGTCGCGTCGAGGTAGACGCCGCCCCGCCTGGGGGCGAGCTGCTCGATGACCTCGTCCAGCATCACCGGGACGTGGCTCACCCGCCGGGCCCGCCTGCGACCGGCGCCAGGCGGCCGGGCAGGGTCAGGCCGCGCTGCCTCGCCCGCTCGCGCGCCTCCGTGCGGCGGCGATCCGCCGCTTCCGGCTCCCAGAGCTGGAAGATGCGGCCGAGTCCCATGAACACGACGACCTCGCCCAGGCCGGCATAGGCCACCATGGGCTCGGGAAGGATGATGCGTCCCTCCCGGTCCGGGTCGGTCGGGAACGCGTCGGCGTAAAGCAGCGAGGCCATGTCCTCCTGGTCCTCGCTGAACACGTCCAGGGTGGCCAGCGGCGATTCCAGGGTGGCGAACACCTCGGCCGGCCAGCCCTCGATGCAGGGGTGGTTCTGCGACGGGCGCAGGACCAGGCTGGGCTCGTCGCCGGCGGGCCGCAGGCAGGCGCGGAACGATGCCGGCACCGAAACCCGTCCTTTCGCGTCCAGCCGATTGCGGTGCGTGCCCATGAAGTTGGCCATTCCCGTCCGGTCAACCTCCCCATCCCATCCGCCGGCGAGGCCGGCGCCCCGGGATCGGGCGGCCGCTTCGGCGCCCCTTCATGGGATGGCTTGGGATATCATGGGTGTTCATGGGCCGTCAAAGGGAATACATGAAAGGACGGCGGGCCGCGCGACATTTTAATCGTCCGACTCAACAGCTTACGGCACGGTCCTTAGAAACAGTCTCGAAACGATATGCCGCCCCTAATTCATGTTTCGTTCCGGAATCACGCGCGATCCGCGGCCCGACTCCGCAGGTCGGCGCGCGCGCGGGCAGGCGGAGAAGGTGCCAGACGGCCTGTAAGCCGGGTTCTGTCCGCGCCCCGCCGCAGGAGCGGCGGGACGCGGGACGGCCATTCCTCTGGGACGCGCATCGCTGCGCGCCTCACGCGACCAACCCGGGCGGCGGGACGGGAATGTCCCCGCGGACCAGGAGCAGCGCTCCTGCCGCCGGCCGCCCCTATTCGGTCTTGCTCCCGGTGGGGTTTGCCCTGCCGCCCCTGTTGCCAGGGGCGCGGTGCGCTCTTGCCGCACCGTTTCACCCTTGCCCGCCGGCGGCCCCCGCTCCTGGAGCCGCGGACGGGCGGTTTGTTTTCTGTGGCACTTTCCCTGGGGTCGCCCCCGCCGGCCGTTGACCGGCACCGTATTCCCGTGGAGCCCGGACTTTCCTCCACCGCGCATCGTGCGGCAGCGGCCGTCCAGCCGTCTGGCCCCGGCGTTCTGCGAGGTGGCGCGGCCAAGGTCAAGGCCCGGGCGCGGCCCGGTCAGAAAGGCCAGGGCTCTGCCCCATGCCTGGAAGCGGGGACCCGCCAGGGGGAGCCCCCCTGGACCGGCTTTACTTAAGTAAATGTTTCCAAAGGCGAGCCTTTGGCGGGGTCCCCGCTTCAAGACATGGGGGCAGAGCCCCTGGCCTTGCTTGCTGGATTTTCAGACCAGGTTAGGGCTCAGG
>CAXSES010000006.1:0-22630 GCA_964236225.1 uncultured Acetobacteraceae bacterium | reverse complement strand
ATGGACGAGGCCAGCCAGATCCTGCCCGTGGACGCGCTCGGCGCCATCGCCCGCTGCCGCCAGGTCGTCATCGTGGGCGACGAGCGCCAGCTGCCGCCCACCAGCTTCTTCTCGAAGATGACCGGCGCGCTGCCCGAGGAGGACGACGACGATACCGCCCAGGTCGCCGACGTCGAGAGCATCCTGGGCCTGTTCACCGCCCGCGGCCTGCCTCAGCGCATGCTGCGCTGGCACTACCGAAGCCGCCACCAGTCGCTGATCGCGGTGAGCAACAGCCAGTTCTACGAGAACAGGCTGGTCATCGTGCCGAGCCCGCACACTCGCGAGGCCGGCATGGGCCTGCGCTTCCACTCCGTGCCCGACGGCGTCTTCGACAGCGGCGGCAAGGCCACCAACCTCCCCGAGGCCAGGCTGGTCGCGCAGGAGGTGATCCGCCACGCCCGCACCGAGCCCGGCTTCTCGCTGGGCGTGGCGACGTTCTCGGCGGCGCAGCGCCGCGCCGTGCAGGACGAGGTCGAGGCCCTGCGCCGCCTGAGCCCGGACACGGAGGCGTTCTTCGCGGCCCACCCAGGCGAGCCGTTCTTCATCAAGAACCTGGAGAACGTGCAGGGCGACGAGCGCGATGTGATCATGATCTGCGTCGGCTACGCGAGGAACGCCCAGGGCGGCCTGTCCATGCGGTTCGGTCCGCTCGGCGCCGACGGCGGCGAGCGACGGCTGAACGTGCTGATCAGCCGGGCCAAGCGGCGCTGCGAGGTCTACTCGTCCATCACCGACGAGGACATCGACACCGAGCGAGCGAAGGGAAGGGGCGTGTTCGCCTTCCGGCTATTCCTCCGCTACGCGCGCACCGGGCAGCTGTCCCTGCCCGGCCAGGCCGGGACCGCCGGCGAGGGTGTGCTTGAACGCCAGGTCGCCGAGGCGCTGCAGGCCCGCGGCTTCCAGGTCCACCCGCGTGTCGGCCTCGCCGGACTGTTCATCGACCTCGCCGTGGCCGATCCCGAGCGCCCAGGCCGCTACCTGCTGGGCGTGGAGTTCGACGGCATGTCCTACCTGGACGCCCGCTCCGCCCGCGACCGCGACCGGCTGCGACGCGCGGTGCTGGAGGATCACGGCTGGATCATGCACCGCGTCTGGAGCATCGACTGGTTCCAGCGGCCGCAGGAGCAGCTTGAGCGCCTGGTCGCTGCGATCGAGGCCGCCAGGATCGAACTCGACGCGAGGCTGGACGCCGCAGTTCCGGCCACCCGTGCCGTGCCGGTCGAGGTGATCATGGTCGAGCGGGAGCACGTCACCGAGATCGGCCTGCAGGAGCACGGCGCGGTCCACTCGGGGCCGCCACTCTATGTCGAAGCCACGATCACGCGGCCATTCCAGGGGGAGCTGCAGGACACACCGGTCGGCCTGCTGGCGTCGCTGGTGGCCCAGGTGGTCGCCGCCGAGGGTCCCGTGCACTTCGACGAGGTGGCGGCTCGCCTGCGTTCCGCGTGGGGGCTGCAGCGCGCGGGTGCCCGTATCCAGGCCGCGGTGGAGCGGGGCGTGGTCGCGGCCACGGCCGGCGGGACGGTGGTGCGCGAAGGCGATTTCCTTGCCGCGCCGGGACAGCCGGTGGTTGCCCGGGACCGCAGCGGTGTCATCTCGGGCGGGCTGCGCAAGCCGGAGATGCTGCCGCCACGCGAGGTCGAAGCGGCTGTGCGCCAGATCGTGCTGTCCAGCCTGGGAGCACGCACGGACGAGGTCGTTGTGGCGGTCCTGCGCATGCTCGGCTTCAGGTCGAGCAGCGCTCAGTTGCGCCAGCTCGTCCAGGTGGCGGCGAGCACGCTGCTGGCCCGCGGCGATCTGACCAGCACAGGCGACATGCTGCAGGTGCTAGCCGGCGACTCCTGAGGGAACAGGAGCTTGTCGACCATATGGTAGCACTGTCCTGATGCGTGGCTGTCCCTTGCCTCCGGAGACGTGGGGACAGCCAGTCGGGGCACCTGGAAAATCCTGCCGTTCAACCTGTCGCAAACAAACAGGTTGATCACCGGCTTCAGCCCTGGCGTCCCGTACGAGATTCGAACTCGTGTTACCGCCGTGAGAGGGCGGTGTCCTGGGCCTCTAGACGAACGGGACCGCTCGGGCCGGCCGGTTCTCTACGGCACGGCTCGGTGCTTCGCAAGCCCCGCGCGAGTCGTCGGTCGGTTTGCAAAGGGAGCAAGGCTGGGCTTCGCCTGGACCCACCCGGGCGAGCCGTCTTGGACCGGCTTTCCTCGAGTACTGGACTCCAAAGGCCAGCCTTTGGCGGAGCTTGAGGCAGGGCCTCAACCCGCTTCCTGGCAGCGACCCGCTCAGCGCGCCAGACCGATCCGCCCGACCACGCGCAAATGCGGGTCCATCACCACCACGCGGTCGACGCCGCCGCCCTGAAGCCGCAGCGCCAGCCCGTCCGCCACGGCCGCGACGCCCGCGATGCGCGTGCCCGCTGGCTCGTCCAGCACCAGCGCCGCCGGCGCCTCGGGACGGCGCGCGACCATGCGGCTTGCCACCACGCCGACCAGGCCCGCCACGCCGGCCACGATCAGCACGCCCATCGCCACCACCAGGATCATCAGCGCCCGCATCCAGCCCTCCCGTCGCCCGGCGCAGGTCGGGCTCGCGGGCGGGGCCGATCCCGTCTATCCCCGCGCGCATGGACGACATGATCCCCGCGGCCGGGCCCCGCGCCGAAGCCACGGCCTCGCCCATGGCGGCGCCGCTGCACGTGCTGGCGCCGCAGGGCTCGGCGGGGCAGCGGCTGGACCGCTTCCTCGCCGAACACATCGGCACGCTGTCGCGCTCGCGGGTCAAGGCCCTGATCGTGGACGGGCGCGTGACCCGCGACGGCGCGCCCGTCGCCGAGCCCGCCGAGCCGGTGCGCGAAGGCAGCCGCTACGCGCTGCGCCTGCCCGAGCCGGTGCAGGCCAGCCCGCGGCCGCAGTCGATCGCCTTCGCGATCCTGCACGAGGACTCCGACCTGCTGGTGCTCGACAAGCCGGCGGGGCTGGTGGTGCACCCCGCGCCCGGCAACGAGGACGGCACCCTGGTCAACGCCCTGCTGGCGCATTGCGGCGACAGCCTGCCCGGCATCGGCGGCGAGCGGCGCCCCGGCATCGTGCACCGCCTCGACAAGGACACCTCGGGCGTGATGGTCGTCGCCAAGACCGAGGCGGCGCTGGCCACTCTGTCCGCCGCCTTCGCCGCGCGCGACCTCGACCGCGCCTACGTCGCGCTCGCCTGGGGGATGCCGGTGCCGCCCGCCGGCGAGATCGAGGGCGCGATCGGCCGCGACCCGCGCGAGCGCAAGCGCATGGCCGTGGTCGCGCGCGGCGGCAGGCACGCGCTCACCCGCTATCGCACCGTGGGCGTGCACGAGGCGGCGGTGTCGCGGCTGGAATGCCGGCTCGACACCGGGCGGACGCACCAGATCCGCGTGCACCTCGCCTCGCGCGGCCACCCGCTGGTCGGCGACCCGGTGTACCTGCGTCGCGTGCCGGCGGCGGCGAGGGCGCTGCCCGAGGCGCTGCGACGCACGCTGCTCGACTTTCCCCGCCAGGCGCTGCACGCGGCACGGCTCGGCTTCGCGCACCCGCGCACCGGGGCGCCGCTCTCGTTCGAGACCCCGCCGCCGGCGGACCTCGCGGCGTTGCTGTCGCTGTTGTCGCTCGGTTAGGAAATCTGCGGCGGCGGCGAGAACGTCCTGAGCGCGAAAGCAGGCGGGGAAGGCCAGAGGCTCGCCTCTGAAAATCCCTGGTCAGGGCCGGCGGCACGTGGGGCATCGTCTGGTTTCGGGACGGGCACCAGGGACGCCGGTCATCCCCCACGCCCTGTTAGCGCAGTGCACCATCGCGTGATTGAACACCAGGTACTGGGTCAGTTTACCCGGCGTCGCTGTGGGCAAGGCCAGGCAGGAAGCAGGCAAGGCTGAGGCTCTGCCTTAAACTCCGCCAAAGGCAAACCTCTGGAATTGAATGCTTAAGTAGAGCCAGTTCAGGGCGGCTCGCCCCCGCCTTGAAGCATGGGCGGGTCCGGGCAGAGCCCGGCCTTGCTTGCTGCCTGAAAGCCATGCGCCGGTTTGAACCCGACCCAGAACTGAACACCGGGTTTTCTTGACAGGACCAAATGGGTCCTCTATGAAATGCGACATCGGCATCGCGGACGTGCGGTGCCGGGCCGGCTGCCGGAACCTCGCTGCGCCAGGGGGTTGATCGGAACGTGACAGCCGATCATCGCGTCCCCGAGCCAATCGCCGGAACCGACCCGTGTCCCCCGCCGTAAGGGAGGGAACCCGTCGCGCCAGACGAGAAGGAGCCCACCCATGGCTGCTGCCGTCATCAACGTTGCCCCCGAGGGCAACCTCTCCCGCTACCTGCAGGAGATCCGCAAGTTCCCCATGCTGACGCCGGAGGAGGAGCTGTCCCTCTCGCGCGCCTGGCGGGACGACGAGAACACGGAGGCGGCGCACAAGCTCGTCACCTCGCACCTGCGCCTCGTGGCCAAGATCGCCATGGGCTATCGCGGCTACGGCCTGCCCGTCGGCGAGCTCATCAGCGAGGGCAACGTCGGCATGATGCAGGCGGTCAAGCGCTTCGATCCTGACCGAGGCTTCCGCCTCGCGACCTACGCGATGTGGTGGATCAGGGCCGCGATCCAGGAGTACATCCTGCACTCCTGGTCGCTGGTGAAGATGGGCACCACCGCCGCGCAGAAGAAGCTGTTCTTCAACCTGCGTCGCCTCAAGGGACAGATGCAGGCCATCGAGGACGGCGACCTCAAGCCCGAGCAGGTCACCAAGATCGCGACCATGCTGGCCGTGCCCGAGCAGGACGTGGTCAACATGAACCGTCGCCTGGCCGCGCCCGACCATAGCCTGAATGCCCCCGTCCGCGCCGACAGCGAGGGCGAGTGGCAGGACTGGCTGGTCGATGACGGCGAGGGCCAGGAGAGCGAGCTGGCCG
Source organism: uncultured Acetobacteraceae bacterium (assembly GCA_964236225.1). Lineage (GTDB taxonomy): Bacteria > Pseudomonadota > Alphaproteobacteria > Acetobacterales > Acetobacteraceae > CAXSEF01. The sequence goes on along the minus strand of CAXSES010000006.1, from coordinate 17,654 downwards.
AGCGCGAGGAGCTGACCGGGCGCAAGGCCCTACTCGGCGACGCGCTCAAGACCCTGAACGAGCGCGAGCGTCACATCCTGATCGAGCGGCGCCTGAAGGACAACGCCACCACGCTGGAGGAGCTGTCGCAGCAATACGGCATCTCCCGCGAGCGGGTGCGGCAGATCGAGGTTCGCGCCTTCGAGAAGCTGCAGAAATCCATGCGCACCCAGGTGGCCGAGCGCCGCCTCGCCGGGCAGCCCCTGGCAGCGTAGTTCCATGGCCGGCGACTGGACCGCCGTCGGCCACTCGCCTGTCCCGGCGTGCGAGGAAAGGGCGATTGCGAGGCCTGCCTGGACATGCCACGCATCAAGTGATGATCCCCGTATGTAGAGCGCCCTCCTCACCCTGTGCGGGTGCTGCTCGCCGTTCGGCTACGTCATTTGTCGTGACAATCCTGGTGCTGGCGGGGTGCGCGTCCGGGCCGAAGGCAACGCCGGGGCAGACTGCCGTGACTCAGGGGCCTTACGGCTCAGGCCCGCTGGTGTCGGCGGATCGTGTGCCGGACTTCGCCAGCCGCAACTTTGAGCCCTTCGCCCGCTCCGAAGCCGTCGGCATTGCCTTGGCCCAGTGGCGCATGTTCGGCCAGCCTGTGGACGACGATCCTCCGGAGACCCGCCCCATTCCCGCCGCCGCCGACAAGCCCGAGCGTCAGCCAGGGCTGTGGCAGCGCGTTGGGGAGTACTGGTGGATCGGCCAGGACCCTGGCGAGCGCGAGGCAGGCTGGACCGGCAAGCACGACGTCGACGGCCATGTGTTTCTCGCCGGCGGCGACGCGCATTACGCCTGGTCGGCGGCCTTCATCTCCTACGTCATGCGCACCGCCGGCGCCGGCACGCGGTTCCCGTATTCGCCGAATCACTCGACCTACGTCAACGCGGCCGCCTCGGGAGGCTCGCCGGTCCTGAGTGCGCGCAACCCGGTGGACTATGCCCCGCTGCCCGGCGACCTGATCTGCATGGGGCGGGGCCGCTCCGCCACGCTGCGCTTCGCCGACCTGCCCACCCCCACCCTCTGGCCGGGCCACTGCGACATCGTGGTCGCACGCCAGCCCGGAATGCTCAGCGTGGTGGGCGGCAACGTCGACGACGCGGTGACGATGAAGCATGTGCCGGTGACTGCGGATGGCAGGCTGGCCAACCCGGACGGCAGCATCGTGGACACGCGCTATCCCTGGCTCGCGGTGCTCCAGGTCGCCTATGACGCCGAGCAGGAGCCGGGCTTGGACCAGTAGGGACAGGAAGCAAGGTTGAGGCTCTGCCTCAAACTCCGCCAAAGGCAGGGCCCTTGGAACCCTTCTCTTAAGGAAAGCCGGTCCAGGGGGGCTCCCCCTGGCGGGTCCCCGCTTGCAGGCATGGGGCAGAGCCCTGGCCTTGCTTGCCTTGGCAGGCCAAAACCCAGGGCCGTTGGTACAAGTCAATTGACGCCTTGGCCCTTGGCGGGTCTGGGCAGAGCCCTGCCTTGCTGGCCGCCTCAGCCGCGGCGCGTTTCCGGCATCACCGCCCAGACCAGCAGCGTGCCTGCGGCCCCCGCGCCTGCCAGCGCCAGGAACGCCGCGCTGGTCGAGGCCCTCTCCGCGATCAGCCCGCCGAGCGCGGTGCTCAGCGTCGCGGCGCCGGCGATCCACAGTCCCAGGAAGCCCATGCACAGGTTGAAGCGTCCCGTGCCGCGGGTGATGTCTGCGGCGACCAGCGGCAGCAGCACGCCGAACGAGGCGGCGCTGATCCCGTCCAGCGCCTCGATCGCGATCAGGGCGTAGGGCCCGAGCTGCAACGACAGCAGCACGCCGCGCACCGGCAACGCCGCGAAGCCGAGCAGCAGCAGCCCGCGTCGCCCGCTCTGTTCGGCGACACGCCCCACCTCGGGCGAGAGCAGCGCCACCAGGAGCTGCGGCAGCACGATGCAGGCCGCGATCACGAGCTGCGCGCGCGCGCCGATCTGCGATGTCGCCTCGCTGGCCGCCAGCGGCAGCATCGCGCCATTCGCGAGGGCGAACAGCCCGGCGCACGCGGAGAATGCCAGCAGGCGACGATCGGCCAGCAGCGCGCGCACCGGCAGCCGCGCCCGCTCGGCGGTGGGCGGGGAACGCCGTGGACCGCCGGCACCGCCTGCGCGAGCCTGGAGGGCGGGTGCATCTGCCTGGGCGGGCGGGAACGCCCCGGCGAGGCTTGCGGCCCGGAGGGTGGGATCGACAGGAGGTGCGGCGTCCGAGCGGATCATGCGCAGCGCCAGCAGGCCGGGCAAGGCGAGGGCGGCCGCCAGCAGGAACACCGCGCGGGCCGAGATCCAGTAGCCGCACGCGCCCATCAACCCCGCCGCCGCGCCGTTGCCGATCGAGGCCCAGCGGGCGTTGCGGCCGAAGCGCTCGCCCGCCGCGATGCCGCCCGCCTCTGCCGCCGCGAGGCTGATCGCGGCGATCGCCGGGGTGAGCACGCAGGAGGCGAAGCCGTGCAGCATCTCGGCCGCCGCCACGGGGAGCCGCGCCGGCCAGATCGCGAGCAGCAGCGCGCCGCCGATCACCGCCAGGATCGCCGCCGCCGCCGCCCCCCGCTTGCCCGCAAGGCGATCGACCAGCGCGCCGGCCGGAATCTGGCTGGCCATCGACGTCACGGTGCCGATGCTGAGCGCCAGGCCGATCTGCCCCTGCGTCCAGGCCTGCGTGGTAAGGTAGACCGAGACGAACGGCCCGAACGCGGTCTGCAGGTTGGCGACGAAGAAGTTCAGCAGGTCGAGCCCGACGCGGGCGGAACGGCCCGGGGCGCCCAGGAAGGTGCGGTCGGGCATGCGGGCCGTCAGGGGCCGGGCCGTGGCTCGGGCATGCCAGGGCCGACCACCGCGACCGGCTTGCCCGGGCCCGCGTATTCCGGCGTGTTCTTGATCTCCTCCGGGCTGAGCGGGATCATCAGCGTCGCATCGGAGCCGCCGGGCGGAAACCGGAACGCACCCCACTCCACCGCGATCTTGCGCGAGCCGAGCCCCATGAACCCGCCGAAATCGATGACCGCCGCACGCGGCTGGCCGTTGCCGTCCACGAGCACGTCCACCACGCGGCCGATGTCCTGCCTGTCCGGTCCGGCCACGGTGCGCCCGAGCACGCCGGACACCGCGAGGCGGGCGGTGTTGGGCGGCAGTGGCGGCGGAGAGGGAGCGGACGCCGGCGGCACGCTGCCCGCCCGCGTTTCGGCAGGGCCGGCGCCGTGGTCGCCCGGGTCGGGTCCGCCCGGTTGCCCGGCGGCGGGCAAGGCCTCGGCGGGGCGGGCCTGGGACAGCCCCGGCGGCACCGACGGGGAAGTCGTGGGTGGGCTCGCCGGGTCGACGGCGGCCTCGCCTGGTGACGGCGTGGCGGCTGGTCCCGGCGCGGCGCGCACGCTTGCTGCCGCGGCGAGCAGGACAAGGACCGGCAGGGCGGCACGTTGCACGTTGGTCGCTCCGCCGCGGTTGGGATGGCGAACCCTGCCTCCGCCGCGACGGGGCCGCAAGCCGGCCCGCTGCGGCATGGCCGGAACGAACTGGCCTCGCGGTCAGCGTGATACCAACGGCCAATGCGATGACCGGTTCAGCAAGCAAGGCCAGGGGCTCTGCCCCTGGACCCCGCCAAAGGCTCGCCTTTGGAAACCGATGCTTAAGTAAAGCCGGTCCAGGGGGGCTCCCCCTGGCGGGTCTGGGCAGAGCCCAGCCTTGCTTGCCTGAACGGTCATCGCATTTGGCCGTTGGTATCATTCAAGTGCAGGTGCGAGAAGGCCACGGAAAGCTACGCAGCGCTCGTCGCCTTCGCTTGCCCGATGACCTTGACCAATCCGTCCAGGCGTCTTAGGGTAGAAGCTGGCGTAACCGCCTTATGGCCGACCGGCGCCAGGCGCGCGAGAAGCCAGGTGACCGCGATGAGGTCGGCGCTGCCGCTTGGGCTCAGGTGCCGGGCGATGAGGTCGTCGTCAAGTTCCAGCAGCCTGGCCAGGCCGTCCGGCGACACCACGCCGCCGTCGCGCAGCAGGCCCGTCGCCCGGTCCTGGACATAGGCCAGACCGGCGAGGCCGCCCCGCGTGACGAGGTTGGTGTCCCCGTTGACGGCCAGCAGGTTCAGGAGGACCTGCAACAGGACCGTTCGCTCGTGCAGGCCGGACGCCATCAGGCGGTCGTAGACCGGCAAGGCTGTCTCACGCACCGTCGGGAAGCCGCGCGAGGCCTCGCCCCTCGCACCCTCCAGCCCATGCTGGCGGAACGCCCTTTCCCCCGCCGTGTCCAGGCCGTGCCCGAGCTCGCGCTCGACGATGCCGGCGGTGAGCCTGGCGACCCGCGCGCAGATCGTCTCGCGGGCGATCGTCCCGCCCTCGGCCAGCAGCAGCCCGGCGGCCGAGCAGAGCAGACCGAGGGAGAAGATGGCGCCCTTGTGGGTGTTCACCCCCCCGGTCGCTTGGAACATCGCCGCTTCGCACCGCAGGCCCTCCGCCCGGATGGCGCGCAGGATGTCGCCGTCCGGCATGGACCCGCCCAGGGTCAGGCCAAGCCCTGCAAACGTCGCGAACCAGCCGGAGATCGCGACGGCGCTGCGCCGGAACAGCGCAAGGTCCATGTCCGAGTGGGCGCCGGAGTTGCGCTGGTCCACCAGGCCAGGTTTGGGCGTGAGCATGAACTCCACGACGAGGGCCTGCCCGGCGAGGTCGGCCACTTCCGCCGCACGCCCGTGCGCGGCGGCGGAATGCGCCGAGGCGCCCTGGGTCTCGGGGCTGATACCAGAGGCTTCGGGGCGTGACGGGCCAGGCCAGGAAGGTTGAGGCTCTGCCTCAAACTCCGCCAAAGGCAGGCCTTTGGAATCCATTACTTGAAGAAAGCCGGTCCAGGGGCGGCTCGCCCCCCGCCTTGAAGCAGGGGCGGGTCTGGGCAGAGCCCAGCCTTGCTTCCCGACAGGTCGTCAGGAGTCGTTGGCATGAGCGCCCGCGTCGTGCTGATCGATGATGGTCCCGATCGCCGTCAGGAGCAGGTTCAGCGGGTGCCGTCGCGCCCGGCCGCACTCGCGCGCCGGGCGGTCGCAGACAAGGCAGCGCCGCGGTGGCAGGCCGAACGTCTGACGCGACAGGATGACCATGCCGGCCTCGATCACATCGAAGTCCCACAGCCGGCCGATAGGCTGGGCATCCTCGAGCCCGATGGTGGCGGCCTTGACCGAGGCGGCATCCGCCCCGATCGCGTAGAACGCCTCTGGACCGCTGGCCGGCAGATGATGTTCCTGGGCCAGGACGGCCCAGCCCTCCCGCGTGCACAGCCGGTCGAGACGGGCCATGCCCTCAAGCAGGGCCCGCTCCGTCCACGCATTGGCCTTGACCGGGCCAGGCATCACGATCGTGAGGCAGACCAGAGGCGCCGCGTGACGCTCGAGCAAGGCCGCCTGACGCCCTGCGCGCCGCTCGCGGGCGGCCAGCAGCTCATCGAGGCTGACAGCCGGTGCGCGGGCTGCCGCCACGGCGTCCCTCATGGCTGGCTGTCGGCCTGCCGGTCGTCGACCTGGCGGACCACATCGATGATCGTGCCGTCGCGGTATCGGATGACGCCCACGATCCGGTCGAGGAACCTGAGCGGCTCGGGTTCGCCGGTCAGGGCGATGGCGCGCCGGTGGAGCTCGTCGATGTCCACGACGGGCAGGCCCGCCTTGCGCAGCGTCTCGGCGAGGTCGGGGCGCAACGGGTTGACCGCCACGCCCTGGTCCGTGACCAGCACGTCGATCGACTCGCCCGGCGAGACGATGGTGGTGACCTTCTTGACCACCGTGGGGATGCGGCCGCGCACCAGGGGCGCCACGACGATGGTGAGGTTGGCGCCCGCGGCCACGTCGCAGTGGCCTCCGGACGCGCCGCGCAGCACGCCATCGGACCCGGTGATGACGTTGACGTTGAAGCTCGTGTCGATCTCCAGCGCCGCCAGGATTACCGTGTCGATCCGGTCGACATAGGCGCCCTTGCCGGTGGCGTTGGCGTACTCGTCGGCGGAGACCTCGATGTGCCTGCCGCCCTTGCGCAACGACTCCGCCGCGTCGCTGTCGAAGGACTGCACGTCGATGAGCGTCCCGATCAGGCCCTTGTCGTACAGCCTGGCGATGCTGCCGGTGATGCCGCCCAGGGCGAAGCTGGCCGTGATGCCCTTGCGGGTCATCCTGTCCTCGAGGAACTGCACAGCGGCGATCGAGGACGCGCCGGACCCGGTCTGCAGGGAGAAGCCGTCCTTGAAGTAGCCGGAATGCTCCACGACGTCGGCGGCGATGCTCGCGATCAGCAGCTCGCGCGGGTTCTTTGTGGTCCGGGCGGCGCCCAGGCTGATCAGCTTCGGGTCGCCGACCTGCTCCACGGCGACGACCAGGTCCACCTGGTCCTGCGAGATGCTGGCCGGATGGTTCGGGAACGGCAGGATGTCCTCTGTCAGCAGCACCACCGTGCGGGCGAACTGGGCATCGATCTTGGCGTAGCCCAGCGACCCGCAGATGAGCTTGCCCTGCGAGCCGCTCGCGTTGCCGAACTCGTCGCAGCAGGACACGCCCAGGAACGCCACGTCGATGGCGAGCGCCCCGCTCTGCAGCAGGTTCACCCGGCCGCCATGCGAGTGGATCTGCACCGGCTTCCGCAGCACGCCGTTGGACACGGCCTCGCCGATGCGGCCCCGCAGGCCCGACGTGTAGATCTGCGTGATCACGCCCGAGCGCATGTGCTCGACAAGGGGGTCGTGGCAGTTCAGCAGCGAGCTGGACGCCAGCGTCAGGTCCTTGAACCCCATCCGCGCCAGCAGGTCCACGACCTGGTTGATGACCTTGTCGCCCTCGCGGAACGCGTGGTGGAACGAGATGGTCATCCCGTCGCGAAGGCCGGACCGCCGGACCGCCTCCTCCAGCGACCGGCACAGCTTGCGGTGCAGCTTGGCGTCCGCGTCGGCCAGGTTGGGCAGATGGGCGGCCGCGCCCGCGAAGGCCTGCAGGCCCTGCAACGCCGGGTCCTGCCGTTCGAGTTCGTCGACGATGTCGGCCATGATGTCTCCCCGCCTCAGGCGGCTTCTGCGCGCTGGATCACCATCTGCGCATGCGCGATCACGGGTGGATCGACCATCTTCCCGTCGAGCGACGTGACCCCCAGGCCCTGCTGCCTGGCCTTCTCGGCCGCCTGCACGACCCGCCTGGCGAAGGCCAGGTCCTCCTTGCCGGGGGCATAGGCCTTGTGGAGCGGGGCGACCTGGCGCGGATGGATCAGCGACTTGCCGTTGAACCCCATGTTCTTGGCGATCTGCACCTCGCGCAGGAAGCCGTCCATGTCGTTCACGTCGCCGTAGGCGACATCGAACGCGTCGATGCCGGCGGCGCGAGCGGCATGCAGGACGGCCCCGCGCGCGTAGAACAGCTCCGGCTCGGACCCGCTGCTGCGTTCGGTCTGCATGTCGACGAGATAGTCGAATCCGGCCAGCGCGATGGCGATCATGCGCGGCGAGGCGCGCGTGATCCCGACCGCGTTCACCACGCCGGACGCCGATTCGATGGCCGCCATCACCCGCGTCTGCCCGGCCGGGCGGCCGCATTCCTTCTCGAAGCGGGTGACGTGCTGGTCCAGCAGCTCGATGTCTGACGCCTGCTCCGTCTTGGGAAGGCGGATGATGTCGGCGCCGCCGCGCACCGCCATCTCCAGGTCCTTCATCCCGTAATCGGTGTTCAGCTCGTTCACCCGGACGACGGTTTCCAGGTCGCGGTACGACGGGTGGCGCAGCGCCTGGTAGACCAGCAGCCTCGCGCTGTCCTTCTCGCGCGGGGAGACCGCGTCCTCCAGGTCGAACATCACCGTGTCGGGCCTGAAGATGAACGAGGTGCTCAGCATCCCGGCGGCGTCGCCCGGCACGAACAGCATGCTCCGGCGCAGCTTCATGCGAGCGCTCCCCAGTCCAGTTCCTGCGAGCCGGCGCCGCGCAGCAGCGCCGCCTGCACGCGCGCCTTCACGACGCAGTCGAGCGCGCCCTTGTCAGACACGATGACGGTCGCCGCCGTGACCTGCAGCGCCTCGAGGGTCTGCAGGACCGTCGCGCGTATCTGGCCGCCGAACTGCTTCATCACGTCGCTCTGGATGTGCACTGCCAGCTTGCCGTCTGTGCCCGGTGACACCTTCACCAGCAGGTCGCTCGATTCGAGCGTGCCCGCCGTCGCGTCGTTCACGATCTCCATGCCGCGGCTCCTTTCAGCCGTCGCCGCGCAGGGAAGCTGCCTGCGATCTCAGGAAGGCGAGCGTCGCCGACGGCACCAGCGCCTCGATCCCGCCCATGTCGCCCTGGGCGAGCTTCTCGCGCACCGCGCTGGCCGACACGGGCGTGCCGTCCGTCTCCAGGCGGTCGATGACGACGACCTCGACCGGAGGCGCCGCGGACGAGGCATCGGACAGCCAGTGCTTCATCGCGGCGTTGTAGGCCTGCGTCGTCCTGTCGAGCGGCTCGGTCCCGACGTAGCGCCGGTTGATGCCCAGCGCCGGCGCGATGTGCTCGCGGAACATGAGCAGGTCGATGCCGCTGAAGCTGCTCTCGATCGTCGCCTTCTGCTTCAGGAAATAACCCGGGAAGGTCTCGCGCGAGATGATGTATTTCGACCCGTGATGCACGGTGACGTTGCCGATGTTCCCCAGCCCCTCCGACACCAGCTGGAACCGGTCGGCGTAGGAGAACTGCGACGCGTCCTCCTTCACCACGAACACGTGCAGCCAGTCGCACTCGGCCGCGGCTTTCTCGACCAGGTGGCGATGGCCGAGCGTGAACGGGTTGGCGTTCAGCACGATGCCGCCGATGCGCTCTCCCGGATGGCGGTCCGCGGCCAGCCCGCCGCAGTAACTCCGCAGGGCCATCGGGTTGTTCTCCATCAACGTGATCGTGCCGGCCACCTCCACCAGCGGGAAGAACGCCCAGCCGCGGAACAGCTTCACGTTGTCCGGCCGGCAGTACAGGAACAGGTCGTGATGCCCTGCCTCGGCAGCCAGCTTCAGCACCTCGCTGCCGAGGCGCAGGCTGACGGAGCTGCCCCGCAGGTGCGGCGCCACGGCGACGTCCTTGATCACGTCGCGGTCCAGGCCGGCGCAGCCCACCAGGCGCCCCTGGTCCCGGCCGACGACGAAGATGTCGATGCCGTCCTCCAGCTCGAGGTCGTTCTCGTGCAGCAACTGCTCGATCTCGGCCTTGCCGTCCGGGGACGCGCGCAGGTCGATGGTGTGGAAGTCCAGATCGACGCTCGGGCTCAGGTCGGCCTCGGGAGGTTCGTCTGTCATGATACCCCGGCTGCGTTGCGCATGGCCGCCTGGCGGCAGGTCGAACCGGAGCGGTCCGGCGCCGGCCTGCGCCATGACCGTGGTCCGGCCCACCCCCGAGTCTCAGGATGGCAGCGTGGATTCCAGCTGGTTCGAGGCGGACATAGGGAACGGGTTCCTGCCATCGCGACTGTCCTCCATCCTGTCATAATTGTCTTATGACGGCGCCACGCCGCCGTATACTGACGTGCTGTCGTGATCTTGCCGCGTTCTTGCGCCGAGGTGTTCATGCGGGAACGGTTTGCGCCTTCACTGACTTCCGGAGACGGCTCCAGGGCGTTGCGGAGGCGCAGCATGACTGGAGCGCGCGGTCCGAACCGGGAGGGCAAGCCATGATCCGTTGCGTGAGGCTTTGGACAAGCGATCTCGGGGACTCCCTGTTCGAGGAAGGGGAGGTCGAGTGCATGCCGGGAGCGAACGGCGACCTGTTGTCAGGCAAGATCCCCGCGGTCAGCGTGGCGTTCCAGGAAACCGGGTCGGGCGGCAGCCTCGCGTGGCACATCGCGCCTGCGCGCCAGTTCGTCGTCACGCTGGCCGGCACGCTGGATTTCGAGACGCGCAAGGGCGAGCATTTCACCATCCATCCGGGCGATGTGCTTCTGGCCGAGGACACCGTGGGGAGCGGACATCACTGGCGCCTGCTTGGGGAGGACCCATGGCGCCGGGCCTACGTCGTTCTCGCCCCCGGCGCGGAGGTGGCGTTCAGGCGGAGGGAGCAGCGCCCGGCCGGCATGACGATCCGTCCGTCCGAAGGGCACGAGACGGGCACCAGCCGCTCCGGCAGCTAGCATGTCGGTGCTGCTGGTGACCCTGACCACGCTGGCTCCGATCGCGTTCGCCCTGCTGCTCGGCGTCCTGGCCGGGCGCACCGGCCTGATGAGGCCCCAGGACAACGACGTGCTGTTCAGGCTGTCGCTGGATTTCTGCCTTCCGGCGCTGCTGTTCGTCACGGCGGCGACGATGTCCGTCGAGCAGCTCGGCAACTGGCGGTTCTACCTGGGCATCACCCTCGGGCTGCTGGTGGTCTTCGCGGCGATGATGGCCGTGTCGCTGACAGTGTTCCGCAAGCCGCTGTCGGCAGGCTCGCTGCAGGCCCTCAACAGCTCGTTCCCCAACATGGCGGCCATGGGCGTGCCGGTGCTGACATCGGTGCTCGGCGCGTCATCGGTCATATCCGTTGTCATGGGCAACCTCATCTCCAGCTTCGTCCTGCTGCCGATCACGTTGACCCTGCTCGAGACCGGGAAAGCCGGCATGAAGGAGGGCGCAGGCGGCACCGTGGTCTGGATCGCCCTGCTGAACGCGATCAGGAAGCCTCTGGTCTGGGCGCCTGTTCTGGGCATCATCATCGCCGTCATCCAGATCCCCATCCCCGACCTCGTCAGGAACTCGTTCGACCTGATGGGTCAGGGCTCTTCCCCGGTGCAGCTCTTTGCCATCGGCCTGCTTCTGTCCGGGCAGAAATTCAAGGTCAACCGCGGCGCCCTGCTCAACATCATGTCCAAGCTCCTGGTCCAGCCGGCTGCCATGTGGGCCATTGCCGTCCTGCTTGGCGTGACAGGCATCTTCCGCAGGGAAATGATCCTGCTCGGGGCCTTGCCGACAGCGTCGATGATCGCCGCCTTTGCGGCACAATACCGCGTCGACATCGATGAGACGGACTCCACGATCCTGCTCAGCACAGCCTTGTCCATCGTCACGCTCGGCATCTTCGTTGCCCTGACTGCCTAGGGCGAGCGCGGACCCGGCAGTGCTGCTCCACCTGCTCCGGAGGTGGTGTTTCGGTTGGAACAGGCATGTCTCGGTGTCGTGAGTGTTTACGGAAAGCCTTTTACCAAGCCTGATACGATCGAGCGATCTGCCAAGTTCTTGAAGACCGTCGGTGCTCCCGCGGAAAATCATGCACCGTGCTCAGGTTCGTGACACGCTGCAATACCAGCGGCCTCTTGGAATGACCGGGGAAGCAAGCAAGGTTGAGGCTCTGCCTCAAACTCCGCCAGGGGAAGGTCCCCTGGACCGCCTTCCCTCAAGTTGCGCCGGGTTCAGGGGCGGGTCTGGGCGCAGCCTGCCAAAGGTTCCGACGACCCTCTTGAGCCGTTGGAAGGGCAGGCGGAGGGAGAGCCCAGCCTTGCTTCCCGACAGGTCAACACTGAGGGCCGCTCACTGCGCCGCCGCCAGGTCCGGGGCGCCGTCGCGCCGCGCCTTCAGCTCCTCGGCCACGAGGAACGCCAGCTCCAGGGACTGCTCCGCGTTCAGTCGGGGGTCGCAGAACGTCTCGTAGCGACCGCCGAGATCAGCCTCGGTCAGTCGGTGCGCGCCGCCGACGCACTCCGTCACCGGAAGCCCGGTCATCTCGACGTGCACGCCGCCGGGGCGCGAGCCCTCCGCCGCGTGCACGTCGAAGAAGCCGCGCACCTCGGCGAGGATGCGGTCGAAGCTGCGGGTCTTGACACTGCTGGCGGTGCTCACCGTGTTGCCGTGCATCGGGTCGCACAGCCACGCCACGCGGCGGCCGTCGCGCTGCACGGCGCGCAGCAGCGGCGGCAGGCGCGCGTGCACCAGGTCGGCGCCCATGCGGCTGATCAGCGTCAGGCGCCCCGGCTCGTCGCGGGGGTTGAGGATGTCGAGCAGGCGCCGCAGGTCGTCCGTCGTCGTCGTCGGCCCGACCTTGAGCCCGACCGGGTTGCGCACGCCGCGCAGGAACTCGACGTGGGCGCCGTCGGGCTGTCGCGTGCGGTCGCCGATCCACAGGAAGTGGGCGGAGCAGCAATACCACTCGCCCGTGGTGCTATCGACTCGGGTGAGCGCCTGCTCGTAGGGCAGCAGCAGGGCCTCGTGGCTGGTGTAGAACGCTGTCTCGCGCACCTGCGGCAGGGCGCTCATGCCGCACGCCGCCATGAAGCCCAGCGTCTCGTCGATGCGCGAGGACAGGTCGCGGTAGCGCTCGGCCAGCGGAGAGCGCTCCACGAAGTCGAGGTTCCAGCGATGCACCTCGTGCAGGTCCGCGTAGCCGCCGTTGGCGAAGGCGCGCAGCAGGTTCAGCGTGCCGGCGGACTGGAAATAGGCGCGCTCCATCCGCGCGGGGTCGGGCACCCGGTCGGCCGCCGTGAACTCCGGGCCGTTGATGATGTCGCCGCGGTAGCTGGGCAGGGTCTGGCCGTCCACTGTCTCGCTGTCCGACGAGCGCGGCTTGGCGTACTGCCCGCCCATGCGGCCGAGCTTGACCACCGGCACCTTGGCCCCGAAAGTCAGCACGACGGCCATCTGCAGCATGACACGGAACGTGTCGCGGATGACGTTGCCGGTGTACTGGGAAAAACTCTCGGCGCAGTCGCCGCCCTGCAGCACGAAGGCCCGCCCCTCGGCCGCCAGCGCCAACTGCTCGCGCAGCCGCCTGGCCTCGCCGGCGAACACCAGCGGCGGGTAGCCGTGCAGCCGAGCCTCCACCTCGCCCAGCGCGGCCGCGTCGGGGTAGCGCGGCATCTGCTGTGCCGGCCGGCCACGCCAGCTTTGCGGGGTCCAGTCCCGTGTGTCCTGAGCCATCATCGCGCACACTCCAGCCGCGGCCGTGAAGGGCGAGCGTTATCCCTAAATACGGGGCGAACGCCAGAGCCTCAGCCGAAGCAGGCAAGGCCAGGGCTCTGCCCCACGTCCTGGAAGCGGGGACCCGCCAGGAGCGAGCCGCCCCTGGACCCGGCACAACTTAAGTGTTGGTTTCCAAGAACGAGCCTTTGGCGGGGTCCCGCCTTGAAGCATGGGGGGCAGAGCCCCTGGCCTTCCTTGCTGAACCGGTCATCGCATCTGGCCGTTGATATCACTCCGCCGCCTGCTTCGCCCCTGCCTCACGGGTGCGGCTCCGCATCGTCACCCATTCCTCCGCCCCGGTCGGGTGGATGCCGATCGTCTGGTCGAAATCCGCCTTGGTGGCGCCCGCGGTGATCGCGACGGCAATGCCCTGCATCATCTCGGGCGCGTCGTCGCCGATCATGTGGGCGCCGATCACGCGCTGGCTCGCCTGGTCCACCACCAGCTTCATCAGGGCGCGGTGGCCGTCGCGCCCGCTCATGGTGTGGCGCATGGGCGTGAAGCGGGTGACGTAGACGTCGACCGGGCCGCGCCCGGCCGCGTCCTCCTCGCTCAGGCCGACGGTGCCGATCGGCGGCTGGCTGAACACGGCGGTCGGGATCGCCTCGAACGACCAGCGGCGCGGCGTCCCGCGCCCGAACAGCCGGTCCGCCAGGACGTGGCCCTCGGCGATCGCCACCGGCGTCAGGTTCATCGTGTTGGACACGTCGCCGATCGCGAACACGCTGGGCGCGCTGCTCTGCGCGGCCGCGTCCACCATCACGGCGCCCTTCGCGTCGAGCCGGACGCCGGCCGCCTCCAGCCCCAGGCCCTTCGTGTTGGGCACGCGCCCGATCGCGAAGAACACCAGGTCGGCGTCGATCGCCCGGCCATCCGCAAGCGTGACGCGGCGCTCCGACCCGGTGCGGCCCGTGGCCTCGATGCGCTCGATCCTCGCGCGCGGCCACAGTCTCACGCCCTGCGCGGTCAGCGCCTCGGCCAGCGCCTCGCGTATCTCGTGGTCGAAGCCGCCCAGCGGCAGGGACTGGCGGGTGAGCTGGTGCACCTCGGCGCCGAGGCCCGCGAAGATGCCCGCGAACTCCACGCCGATGTAGCCGCCGCCCACCATCACCACCCGGCGCGGCAGCTCCGGCAGCTCGAACGCCGCGTCGGAGACGATGCCCAGCTCGCAGCCCGGCGTGTCGGTCGGCCGCACCGGGTGGCCGCCCACCGCGACCACGATGCGCTCGGCCGTGACCGCGCGGCCGCCGACATCGAGGGTGTTGGGGCCTCTCAGCACGGTCCGGTGCTCGTGCACGACGACGCCGGCCTTTTCCAGCATCGAGACGTAGACCGAGTTCAGGCGCGCGATCTCGCGGTCCTTGCGGGCGATCAGGGTGGGCCAGTCGAACGGGGCGCGGTGCGCGTCCCAGCCGAAGCCCCGCGAGTCCTCGGCCAGCGCGCCGTATTCCGACGCCTGCACCATCAGCTTCTTCGGCACGCAGCCGACGTTGACGCAGGTGCCGCCCCAGAAGCGCTGCTCGGCGATGCCGACGCGGGCGCCGTGGCCGGCGGCGATTCGGGCGCAGCGCACGCCGCCGGAGCCGCCGCCAATCACGAACAGGTCGTAGTCGTAGGCCATCGCACCCTCCAGCGGACACCACGGGTCATATGGGAGGCCATTACCACCGCACAGCGGAGCGGGAAGGCAGAAAGCCAGGGCTGAGCCATACCCGGACTCGCCGAAGGGCGAGCCCGATGGAGGCCGGCCTGCCTCAGGGAGGCAATCCAAAGGCCCGGCCTTTGGCGGACGAGGCGGAACCTCGACCTTGCCCGCTTGCCTGCCCCGCCAGCCCTACCGGTGTCCGCAGCGTCGCCCGCCAGATCGACTGGACCGGCGAGTACTGCATCACCTCCAGCTCGTCGAGCGTGCCCCCGAACGGCTGCCACTCCGCCGCGGTCGCGGTCGCCAGCCGGGCGTCCTCCCGGCCGACGCGCACGTTCGACAGCTTCAGGTGCGGCTGCCGGCAGGCCGGGCGATGGTGCGGCTGCACCTCCTCCTCCGGCAGCTCCGCGCCGCCGCACCAACGAAGAGGGCCATGGCCTGCACCACGGCCTTGCGGGCGCGGCAGCGGCGCCACGACTAGCGCATCGCCGCCCGGAGCCGGGCGCTGCCCTGCATCCCGCGCCTGCCGACGATCACCCGCTTGGCGAGCGCGCCGAACACCAGGCCCAGCGTGGCCCACAGCACGACCTGCATGGCGATCGAGGCCACACGGAAGCGCCAGAGCAGCACGGCGTCGAAGCCATCCGGCACCTCCTGCACTGCCGGCAGCAGCAGCATCGCCACGGCCATGACCCCCGCGTAGAACCCCGCGGCGACCAGGCTCGCCGACCAGACGCCCAGGCCCGGCAGGAGGCGCTGACGGATCATGACCGCGGCGACCAGCGCCCAGATCGAGCACGCCATCATCGCGAAGTACAGTTCGGTGCGGATGCCGATCGTCTCGGGCAGCCCGACCGCAGGGGGGTTCGAGGGGTATTTGAGGTCGGGCACCAGGAACACCGCGAGGAACGCGCCCGCGGCGAGCAGCAACGAGACCAGCCGCGCATCGGGCGGGCCCACCCGGCCATAGGCGAATGCGAACACCAGGGCGAACAGGCCGCCAAACGCGGCGCCGTAGATCACAGTGCCGGTGAACAGGCCGAGCCCGGCCTGGTTGGCGCGGCTGACGAGCTCCGGCTCTGGCAGCGCCGCCGCGTGGCCCGCGGCGACCTCCGCCTTCGCGCGGGCTTCGTCCATCGCCGCCTCGAACGCGAGCGCACGATCGACCTGCGGCTCGCCGAACACGCGCCCGGCAGCGAACACGAGGAGCCCCGCGATGAGGCCGGCCATCATGCCCCGGATCAGGAGGCTCCTCGTCATCGAAGGCTGTCGCGGCTAGTGGCAGGGGAAGCCGAGCAGGTGACGCGAATCATGCACCCACTCATGGACGTACATGCCGTTGATCAGGGAGGTGGCGCCCTCCTCGGAGCCCACGAAGTAGATCGCGAGCATCGCCAGCGCCCCGAAGATCATCCAGGGCAGGATCTCGCGGACCGGGATCGGTGCCGCGACGGCGCCGGGGTCGCAGGTGGTGTCGGACATGGCGGTGGCTCCTTGCGGTCGTGCGGACCATAGCCTCGGCCATGCCGACCAGACCAGCGCGATATCCCTACGGATGGTGTGCCGTGAGGCCTTCAGGGGACGACGCCATTGTCGTCCTGGCCGGAAATCTTCGAGACGAGGAACGGTCTCGACGACTAGTACCAATAGCCTTAAGTTCTGACCTGTCAGCAAAACAAGGCCAGGGGCGCTGCCCCCATGCCTGGAAGCGGGACCCCGCCAAAGGCTTGCCTTTGGCACCAATACTTAAGTTGCGCCGGGTCCAGGGGCGGCTTGCCCCCCGCCTTGAAGCAGAGGCGGGTCTGGGCAGAGCCCAGCCTTGCTTCGCTTACAAGTCAAAATTTAGGAACGTTGGTATAAGATTACCGACGGCCGTTTTGCATTGTCAAGACGAGCGTCACCATGATCCGCACTTGGACCACGGCCGTTGACCTCGTTCGCTCCCCCTGGTCGGCGCCGCGCATTACATCGAACTGCGACCGAAACGGGCAACGAAGACCGCGCCGCCGTTCTTCGCCACCCTCAACGGCTTCCTGGTCGGCGAGCCTCAGGCGAGCAGCGCCTGCGTGATGGAGGGGCCATGGCTCCGCTTCCGATATCCCTGGGCGACGACGACGACGTCGAAGATATCGCGGAGGTCGCCGTGCAAGGCGCCACACAGACCACCCTATCTGACCTCGATCGACACCAAATCCCTGACGCTGCGCCCGCCGCGCCTGTCGTTCGGGACGACGAGCTTCAGGCCGGGCATCGTCCGGCCGTCCCGGGCATAGGCGACGATCACCGGCTTGCCCTCGAATGTCGGGTCGATCTCGCCCACCGCGAGCGCGACTGCGTAGCCGTCCTGGCCGCGCGCGAGGATCGTGTGCTGAAGGTGCGTTCTGGCGCCCGGCTCGTCCACCAGCCCCGCCCCGTCGATCAGCGTCCACAGCAGATCGCCGGTGTAGGTCATGTGCGGCCCGGCGGGCTGGCCATCATGCCCCTCAGCAACGGCCAGCTCCACCGTCGTGGGCGGCAGAGCCTGAAGCTCGGCCGCGGTGAACGTGCGCGGATGCGCCACCCGGCCCTGCAGCGAGAGCCCGGCGGACCCTGCCGCAGGCGGCGGGGCGTCCTCCGCCGCATGGGCGGGCGACGCAACGGCGCACGCCGCCAGCAGCAGCCCCGCGGAGACGACGATCGCGCGGGCGCGGCGACCCGACGGCACCGCTACTTGGCCACCATGACGTCGGAGGACTTGATGACCGCGCTCGCCTCGTCCCCGACCTTCAGATCCAGGTCGTCAATCGCCTCGTTGGTGATGGAGGCGTGCACCGTCACGCCGTTGCCGATGTCGATATGGACGTGCCCGGTCGTCTGCCCCCTGGCGACGGAGGTGATGGTGCCTTTGATCTGGTTGCGGGCGCTGAGCTTCATGATCGGTCCGGTCGGTTGAGAACGCCGACCCTTGCCGGCGTGCGGTCGCGGGTCAATCCAGGTTCGCCTGCGGTCGTGTCTCATACCAACGGCCAAATGCGACGGGCGTTCAGGCAGGCAAGGCTGGGCTCTCCCTCCGCCTGCCATTCCAACGGCCCAAGAGGGCC
>CAXSES010000005.1:16841-25232 GCA_964236225.1 uncultured Acetobacteraceae bacterium | reverse complement strand
GCGGGGGTGAGAAAGCAAGGTTGAGGCTCTGCTTTCAAGCACTGGGCCTCAAACTCCGCCAGGGGAAGGTCCCCTGGACCGCCTTCCCTTAAGTGGCGCCGGGTCCAGGGGCGGCTCGCCCCTGGCGGGTCTGGGCGTAGCCTGCCAAAGGTTCCGACGATCCTCTTGGGTCGTTGGAAGGGCAGGCGGAGGGAGAGCCCTGGCCTTGCTTCCTGCCAACGCACGTTCCGTCGCCTCCGGCTTGACCTTCCCTGCGTGGGCGGCCTTGTCTCCTGCGAAGCATCCCCCGCGAGGCCGACATCCCATGCCGATCACCCGCCGCCGCCTTCTCGTCGCCTCAGCCGCCGTGCCGGTGCTGGCGCGCGCCGCGCCTGCGGCGCCTGCCGCCGACCCGCGCATGGCGGACCGCTCGCTCGGCCCCGCCGACGCCCGCGTCGTGGTGCAGGAGTGGTTCTCGCTGACCTGCACGCACTGCGCCGCCTTCTCGCGCGCGGTGTTCCCCGAAGTGGAGAAGTCCCTGATCGACACCGGCAAGATCCGCTACGTGTTCAAGGATTTCCCGCTCGACCAGGTCGCGCTGTCCGCCGCCATGGTCGCGCGCAGCCTGCCGCCCGAGCGCTACGTGCCGTTCGTGGGCGCTCTGCTTGCCAGCCAGGACCGCTGGGCGTTCTCTCGCACCGCGAACAGCACCGACGAGCTGGCGAAGATGGCGGCGCTCGCGGGGATGTCGCGGCAGGTGTTCGACGCCGCGCTGGCGGACGACTCGCTCAAGACCGCGATCCTGATGGAGCAGGATTCAGGGACGAAGAAGTACAAGATCGACGCCACGCCGACCTTCGTGTTCGGCGACACGCCGCACTCCGGGGAGCTGTCGTACGACAGCTTCGCCAAGCTGGCGGCGGCGTGAAGCAGGGTTGGGGTTTTGCCTCGTTTGCTGAAGGCAGGTCTCTGGAGGCTTTTCTAAGTAGCGCCGGTCCAGGGGCGGCTCGCCCCTGGCGGGTCTGGGCAGAGCCCAGCCTTGCTTACCTGAACGCCCGTCGCATTTGGCCGTTGGTATCAGATGTGGACCACGCTGATGCCGGTTCGTTCCGAGAGCGAGTCCGCCACGATCGTGCGGTGGCAGGCGGTGTGGTCGCGCTCGAAGCAGAGCAGGCAACAGCGTCGCTCGGCCGCGAGGGTTGCCAGACGCGCGAAGTCCTGCCGTGCGGGCTCGGTGGCCATGTGCCGGGTGAAGATGCGGCGCAGCTCGGGCCTGTTCCCGGCGCGCGTGGCGATCCTGCCCTCTTTCGGGGTGCCGAGGCCGCGGAGGTGGACGTAGCCGATGCCGCGCGTCTCGAGCGAGGCGGATAGCAGGGTCTTGGAGAAGCCGGGCTTGCGGGACTGCGCGATGGCGCGGACGTCGACCAGAAGCTCGACCGCGTGGGCGAGCAGGCGGGCCATGGTGGCATCCAGGGTCTCCGCCTCGTAGCCAGTGGTGAGGATCTCGCCGGCCCTGTGGAGGTCGCCGTCGCCAGGGGGCGTCAGATGTGCCTGCCGATGCGGCCGACGATGTAGCCGATCACGGCGGCGATCAGGATGGCGACGAGGGGCTGCTCCTGGACGCGGCCGCTCAGGGAGTCCGCGGCGTCCCGGGCGGTTCCGGCCAGGTCGCCGCCGGTGGTCTGGAGCGCGCGGGAACTGGAGCCGCGTCCATATCGGGCGTCGGCGCTCCTGGCGGCGTCCTCGGCGTGATCCGCCAGGTTGCGGGCGGCTCTGTCGTAGGTGTCATAGGCCATGATGGGCTCCGGGGCTTCGCGCTGCCGGGCACAACCTTGCGCGGCGCCGGGGGTTCCCGCGGGTGGGGTTTTGCCCGGTGCCTCCCGCGGTCCCCGCCCGGCACAAGGCGGGCCGTGCGGCTCCCGCTGCTTCGAGGAGGAACGAGGATGTCGCGATCCAGCCGCCTGCCGCGCCGTTGTGCCGTGCGCCGGCCGTGACCGCGACCAGTTGCGGCGTCCTGGTGACGGACGGGACCCTGCTGCTGCTCGGCCACGCCACGGGGTCGCCGCGCTGGGATATCCCGAAGGGGCTGGCTGAGGGCGAGGAGACGTTCGAGGCGGCGGCGCGCCGGGAGCTGGCGGAGGAGACGGGGCTGGTGGCGCCGGCGGGGGCGCTCCGGCCGCTGGGCGTGCATCGGTATCGCGCGGGCAAGCGGCTGGCCCTGTTCGTCTGGCGGGTGCGGGCGATGCCGGCGCCGGAGGCGCTGACCTGCGCCTCGCTGTTCCAGGACCGGTGGGGGCGGATGCGCCCGGAGTTCGACCGCTTCGGGGTGTTCGGGCAGGGCGAGGCGCTGGGGCTCGTCGGCGCGTCCATGGCGACGGTTCTGGCGCCGGTGCTGGCCGAGGGGGTCTGATCGAGGAAGCAGGCAAGGTTGAGGCCCCGCTTTCAAGCACTGGGCCTCAAACTCCGCCAGGGGCAGCGCCCCTGGACCGGCTTCTCTCAAGTTGCGCCGGGTCCAGGGGCGGCTCGCTCCTGGCGGGTCTGGGCAGAGCCCAGCCTTGCTTTCTGCCTTTCGGGATCAGAGTCCCGACGGCTGCATCGGCTCCGGCCGGGCGCCGACGTGGCGCAGGCCGGCCGTGAGGTAGTCCCATCCGGTGATCAGCGTCAGGACCGCGGCGATCCAGAGCATGGCCCCGCCGATCGTGGAGACAGGCAGCCAGTCCAGCCCGAGCAGGTGGGCCGTGGTGTCGCCGGCGAGCAGCGTGCCAAGCGCACCCATCTGGAAGCCGGTCTTCCATTTGGCCAGCCTGGTGACGGGCAGGCCGACGCGCAGGCCGGCGAGGTACTCGCGCAGGCCGGAGACCAGGATCTCGCGCAGCAGGATCACGATCGCCGGGTACAGGCCCCACAGCGCCAGGCGGCTGGTGCCGACCAGGACCATGAGCGAGGCGCCGACCAGCAGCTTGTCGGCGATCGGGTCGAGCATGCGGCCCAGCTCGGACAGCATCTGGCGGTCGCGGGCGATGCGGCCGTCGAGGTAGTCGGTGATGCCGGCAAGGGAGAACAGCACGCAGGCGACGAGGTCCGACCACGGCGCCCGCGCCATCACCAGCGCCACGAGCACCGGGATCGCCGCGATGCGCGACAGGGTCAGCACGTTGGGGAGGTCGGTGAGCATGCGGGGCGGAGGATAGAGCGAAAGCGGGCGGGGAAGGAAGCAAGGTCGAGGCGCCGTCCCGGACGACGCCGGCGCGGCGGGGGCCCTGGGCCACCCGCCCGGGGGAGACGCCCGGACGCTGGCGAAGGGCCGGGACGCGCAAGGAGGTGCCGGCACGAGGGTCGTCAGCGCGGCTGGCGCGTGACGGTGTAGATGTAGCCGTTGCCCATCGGCCAGAGGAGCGTGTCGCGGTCGAGGACAAGGGCCGCCGCGCAGCTTGCATCGAGGAGGGGAAGTCGCGGCTTGACCCTTCCTTTCGGAAGCTCCAGGCCGGTGATCTGCGTGCCCCAGTTCGTTCGCAGTTCCTCCTCTGTGTCGACGAGCGTGACCGTCGGGTGTCGCGGCCGGCAGAACCCGCCTGAGTATTCATATGTCATGATCCGGTCGGCCGAGATGTCGATCGTCGTTCCAAGTGCCTTGCTTTCGGATTTTTGATCACCTGTTATCGGCATTGCGCCCACTGATTTCTTCACCTTCCATTGACCGAAAAAGTCGGCAAAGGTTGGCACGTCGTCGGCTAGACAAGCTGGGCTCACCAGCGTGATCGCGAGCACGACCACCAGGACAACGTGCCTCATCGCCCACCATCCGGCCTGTCGTATTGCTCCTGTTCGGCTCTTCGCCGGTTCACAAGGCCAGGATCGCGTCGGGGTGGTCCGACGCGCTGCCCCCGGGCATTGTGATCGTGGGTGTGGATCAGGTCCTTGCGCTCGCTCTGGGCCAGCGCATCGTCTCCTTGGTTCGCCGCGTCAAGTAATGTGCGGTTATCCCGAGTACCGGTATTGAAGACCGTCGAGACCAGGGAGTCGAACTGGTTCTGGGTCAAGCGTCTGTCCGGAACCTGGGCACGAACCCGTCGCTCAGCCTCCGCAACCCGGCGCTGAAACTCGGCCTCGGCTTGCTGCGCGTTGACGACCCGGCGGAGTTCTTCGGCCGTGCACGGGCCAGTGTGGGCCAAGATGCCGGTCCCGTACGTGCAATTTCTGGCAGAGTCATCGTAGTAGCCGCCTCCTGGATGCTGACCTTCACGCTGCCTCAAATCGGCCAGCCCTTGCGGGCTCGTCGAGAGATCGTCGTTTGCTCCGGCGCCTGGACCTGCGTCCGTGGCGGTGCTGGTCGCCGCCTGCGCAAAGACACGATCGCTCGCTGGCGGAGTGCCCACTGGCGGAGTGCCCACTGGCGGAGTGTAGGTGTCGGCGAGATTGGCGGCATCGCCAAGGAAGCCGGGCCACCGGCTCAGGCCGATGCCCTGCATCGCACTCGCCAGATGAGCCGAGGCATGGTCGAGGTCCTGGTGCGTCGTCGCGGTCCTGACGGCCTCGGCGGCCGCCCGGAGGCTGTCGATCGCGGCGTCGCTCGCCGGCAGGCCCACAAGCCGCCTCTCGAACTCCACCCGGCTCAGCGCGCGCGCGCCGATCCAGGCCGCCATGGCCGTTTGCAGGCGCTGAGTCCGTGGCCCATCGAACGTGGCGGCGCCGTTGCGCCACTCCTTTCGCGGCATGTGCATGAGGGAGGCGTGCGCCGTCCAGGCGATGCGGTCCGCAAGGCCGCCGATGTCCGTGGCGCCGCCGGGTCCTGTGCCGTGGCCGAACCAGCCGTGCTCCTGCCGGCCCTGTATTTCCCAGCTCACCTTCACCGTCCTTCCGAGTGGAGCGCCGCATCCTGCGCCACGCCGGGACGTTTGGTGAAGCAGTGGCTCAGGGCGCGACGGGTGCCCTGGTGCCGCCTTGCACGCGAGGCAGAAGCCCCGCCTTCAAGCACGGGCCTCTAACTCCGCCGAAGGCCGGGCCTCTGGAAACCCTTGCCTGAGGAACGGGATCAAAGGGCCGAGGCCCTTTGCGGGTCTGGGCGTAGCTGCCAAAGGTTCCGACGACCCCCTTGGGTCGTTGGAATGGCAGCGGAGGGAGAGCCCAGCCTTGCTTGCCTGTCTGCCTTACCGGGTCGGGTGGAAGTGGTCGTACACGCGCCGCGCGGTCTCGCGGTTGATCCCAGGCGCGGATTCGAGGTCGGGCAGCCCGGCCTGCCTGACGCCGCGGGCAGAGCCGAAATGGTTGAGCAGGGCGCGCTTGCGGGCGGGTCCGACGCCCTCGATGTCGTCCAGCTCGCTGGTGGTGAGCGCGCGCGAGCGGCCGGCGCGGTGGGTGGTGATGGCAAAGCGGTGCGCCTCGTCGCGCAGGCGCTGGAGGTAGTAGAGCACAGGGTCGCGCGGCGGGAGCTGGAACGGCGGGCGGTCGGCGGTGTGGAACCACTCCCGGCCGGCGTCGCGGTCGGGGCCCTTGGCGATGGCGACGAGCTTGACGTCGGTGACGCCGAGGTCGTCGAGCACGGCGCGCACTGCGGAGTACTGGCCGGCGCCGCCGTCGATCAGCACGATGTCGGGCCAGTCCGGCGGCTGGGTGGTGGCGTCGTCGTGCTCGCGCAGGGCACGGCCGAAGCGGCGCTCCAGCACCTCGCGCATCATCGCGAAGTCGTCGCCGGGGGTGATCGGGCCGCGGATCGCGTATTTGCGGTAGGCGTTGCGGGTGAAGCCTTCCGGGCCGGCGACGACCATCACGCCGTAGGCGGCCTGGCCCATGATGTGGCTGTTGTCGTAGGTCTCGATGCGGGCGGGCGGGGCGTCGAGGGCGAAGAGCTGGGTCACGCCGTCGAGCAGCTTCGACTGCCCGGCGCTCTCGGCGAGGCGGCGCTCCAGGGCCTCGCGGGCGTTCAGCGCGGCGTGGTCCACGACGGCGCGCTTCTCGCCGCGCCGGGGGGTGGCGATCTCGACCCGGCGCTCCGCCTTGAGCGACAGGGCCTCCTCGATCAGCGCGGATTCCGGCAGCTCGTGGTTGGTGAGCAGCAGGGGCGGGGGCGGCTTGTCGTCGTAGAACTGGGCGATGAAGGCGGCGAGGATGTCGCCCGGCTCGTCGGCGCGGGCGTGGGTCGGGAAGAACGGGCGGTTGCCGTTGTTGCGGCCACCGCGGATGAAGAACACCTGCACGCAGGTCTGGCCGGCGATCTGCCAGGCGGTGACGATGTCGGCGTCGTCCAGGCTCGCGGGATTAATGACGCCGCTGCCCTGCACGTGGGTCAGGCCGCGGATGCGGTCGCGGATCGCGGCGGCGCGCTCGAACTCCAGCCTTTCCGCGGCCTGCTCCATCTCTGCGGCGAGCTGGCGCTGCACGGAGCCTGCCTTGCCGCCGAGGAAGGCGCGGGCCTGCTCGACCAGCTCGGCGTAGCCTGCCTCGTCGATGCGGCCGACGCAGGGGGCGGAGCAGCGCTTGATCTGGTGCAGCAGGCAGGGGCGCGAGCGGTTGGCGAACACCGTGTCGGCGCAGGAGCGCAGCAGGAAGACGCGCTGCATGGCGGTCACGGTCTGGTTCACCGCCCAGGCGGAGGCGAACGGGCCCCAGGAGTTGACCTGCGCGCCGCGGCTCCTGGCGGCGCGCCCGCGGTGCTTGGTGATCTGCGGGAAGGCGTGGCCCTCGGTGAGCATGAGCCAGGGGTAGGACTTGTCGTCGCGCAGCACGATGTTGAAGCGCGGCTTGAGGCGCTTGATGAGGTTGGCCTCCAGCAGCAGGGCCTCCGCCTCTGTGTGGGTGGTGACGATCTCCATCGACACGGTCTCGGAGACCATGCGGCGCAGTCGCTCCGGCATGCGGGCGATCTGGGTGTAGGAGTAGACGCGCTTCTTCAGGGAACGGGCCTTGCCGACGTAGAGGGCGTCGCCGCGGGCGTCGAGCATCCGGTAGACGCCGGGGCTGAGCGGCATGGTGAGCAGGGCGCGCTCGATCACGCCCACGCCCTTGAGCGTGCGGGGGGCGTCCTCCGCGACATCGTGCGTCGGGTCCGTGTCGGCCGGGCCGGCGGGCCGATGGGGGCTTGCGGGCAGGTCGGGGGCTGGCAGGGCGGCAGCCTCGCCGAGGAAGATGTCGGTGTCGGTGGGGAGCGGGTCGGGTGGCATGGGCCGGATATAGTGCAGGCGCCGCCCGGGTGGGAGCGCCTCCGCGGCCGGATGTTCGCGCGACGTGCCGGGGTTATGGCGGTCCGGCGGAACGTGGGTCGGGGACAGGCCAGACCGTCCGCCAGGCCTGTGGACAAGTCTGTGGGCAGCATTCGGACAGGTCGGCTTCAACGGCGGATTTCCGCCAGCCGCGGCAGGTTGCCCAACAAACGGGCTTCTCCGGCAAATCACTGATATTGCAGAAAATATTGTCGGAGTGGCGGGCTCCGCTGCCCGCCCTGACTGACACCCCCCTGCAATCATTGGGAGTCAACAGCGCAAGTGGATGAAATCAGAGGCGATTCCAGGCGCGTGACGCGACAGGCCCGACACGGGGCCATGGCGGCGGCATGTCCGCACCGGAAGATACGGTCGTGACGTGCTCGCCCAGGTCCTGCGCGGGGCGGGACGCACGAGGCTCCCACACGGGCCCGGTCCCCCTCGCCACGGTGCGGGCGCCGCGTCGGGCGGTTCCACGCCGGGGCTGCGCGGTGCCGGGGCTGCGCGGTGCCGGAGCTGCGCGATGCCGGGGCTGGGCGATGCCGGGGCTGGGCGATGCCGGAGCTGCGCGATGGTGGGGCTGGCTGCGCCGGGCGGCGGGAGGCGGATCGGCACGGGATGCATCTGGCCTGCTTGAGCGACGCGCGATTCGTGCGACAAGGGCGCCCAGATGCTCGCACCATTCTCCTCCGACGACCTCGGCCGCATGTTCGACGCCCGCACCCTGACCCGGGGGCGGAGCCTGGTGCTGCTGGGCGCGGTCCAGGTCCGCGCCAGCGAGGACGCCATCACCGCGGCGGTGGAGGAGCGCGGGATCAGGCGCACCGCGACGCTGGTGCCGGCCGTGCGGGCGCATCGCGTGGTGTTCGACAGCCATTGCACCTGCCAGACCCGGGCCTGCGTGCATCTGGCGGCGACGGCGTTCGCCGCCCTGGACCGATACCCGGCGCTGCGCCGGGTCGAGCAGAAGAGCTTCCTGGGCGGGCTGTCAGAGACGCAGCGCGCCGAGGCGGCGCCAGAGAGGCGGCGCCTCGTGTACGACGTGGCGGCGGGTGCGGCGCCGCATGCGTGCTTCGTGTCGCCGCTCTGGGTCGGCGAGCGCAGCGGGCGCAGCGAGGCGACCACGCCGCGCAGGATCGCGGCGGAGGCGGCTGCCGACAGGACGGATGCCGACAAAACGGGCGTCGGCGAGTCGGGTGTGCGTGAAGCGGGCGTG
>CAXSES010000005.1:12114-16741 GCA_964236225.1 uncultured Acetobacteraceae bacterium | reverse complement strand
GACGGATGCCGACAAAACGGGCGTCGGCGAGTCGGGTGTGCGTGAAGCGGGCGTGGGCGAGGCGGGCGTGGGCGAGGCGGGGGCGGGCAAGGCGGGCGTGAGCGGGACGGACCGGGCGATCGCGGCGCTGCTGGGCGGGGGCGAGGCGCTGCGGACCGGGGTGCCGCCGGCCAGGCTGGCCGAGCTGCTGGCGATGCTGGTGCGCTCGGGGCAGGGGCGCTGGTCGGGGACGGGGCGGCGGCTGGTGGCCGGCGAGGAGCGCAGCTTCCAGGCGAACGTGCCGCCACGCCTGCCGCCGAAATCGGCCGTGCTGCTGGGCAGCACCGGGCCGTGGTACGTGGACGGGTCCAGCGGCGCGGTGGGCAGGGTCAAGCTGCGCCAGACCAGGGCGAGGGCGCCGGTGGTGCAGCCCCGCGCGCGCAGGGCGGAGCCGACGATGGTGCGCGCGGCGGCCAGCGAGCAGGTGATCGTCGAGCGCGACGCCACGCCGGTGCTGCAGCTCAGCAGGCTGGAGTGCCCCGACGACTACGGCAAGATGCAGCAGATCGACGCGCTCACGCTCGACTTCGACTACGGCGACGTGCGCGTCGGCGGCGGCGACGAGCGGCAGTTCGTGCGCGTGGCCGATGCGGCCGGGCCCGCCTTCGTGCGGCGCGACGCCGCGGCGGAGACGGCGGCGTTCGAGCTGCTGCGCCAGGACGGCTTCGTGCAGATGCGCGTCGCGGACGGCGCCAACGCCAAGGGGCGCCGCGTGCTGGTGTTCCGCGGGCAGGACCCGGGCGAGCTCTGGCACCGCTTCGTGGCGCTGCGGGTGCCGGCGCTGCAGGCGCTGGGCTGGGTCAGCCTGATCGACCGCGACTTCGGGCCGCGGCTTGCGAGCACGGTGGGCGAGTGCGACGTGGCGGTGTCCGACGTGCTGGGCGGCGACGGGGCGTCCGGGGGGTTCTCGCTCGATTTCGGCATAGAGATCGACGGCGAGCGCCAGCCGCTGCTGCCGATCCTGCGCCGCATCCTGGACCGCGGCGGGCTGGAGATGGCGCAGGTCGTGGGCGAGGACGTGATTACCAGCACCGCCGACGGGCGGGTGGTGAAGCTGCCTCTCGCGCGCATCCGGCCGCTGCTCGCGATCATGGCCGACCTGATCGACCAGCCTGGGAGCGCGGAGGACACGCTGCTCGTGCTGCCGCAGGGCGAGGCCACCGTGGTGCTCGAGCTCGAGGACCTGCTGGCGACGCGCTGGGAGAACGCGGCCGCGATCGAGGCCTACGCCGAGCGGTTCCGCGGCGAGCCCGAGATCCTGCCCGTCGTGGTCCCGGCCGCCTTCACCGCCAGCCTGCGCCCCTACCAGCAGCACGGCGTGGAGTGGCTCCAGCACCTGGCGTCGCACCGGCTCAGCGGGTTCCTGGCCGACGAGATGGGCCTGGGCAAGACCGCGCAGACCATCGCGCACCTGGTCGTCGAGCAGGCGGCGGGGCGGCTCGACCGGCCGGCGCTGATCGTGGTGCCGACCAGCCTGATCGCGAACTGGGTGGCAGAGCTGGGCAAGTTCGCGCCGCGCCTGCGGATCGCGGTGCTGCACGGGCTCGACCGGCACCAGAGGCGCGGGCAGCTCGACGGCGTGCAGGTGGTGATCACGACCTACACGGTGCTGGCGCGCGACATCGACGCGATGCGCGAGCTGTCGTGGCACATCGTGGTGCTCGACGAGGCGCAGGCGATCAAGAGCCCGGACGCCAAGGCGACGCGCGCGGTCTGCCAGCTCCAGACCCGACAGCGGCTGTGCCTGTCCGGCACGCCGATCGAGAACAACCTCGAGGAGCTGTGGTCGCAGTTCGCCTTCCTGATGCCGGGGCTGCTGGGCGACCGGCGCGGCTTCACCAAGCGGTTCCGCACGCCGATCGAGAAGCGCGGCGACGACCAGCGCCGCGTGCAGCTCATCCGCCGCATCAGGCCGTTCATCCTGAGGCGGACCAAGTCGGAGGTCGCGACCGACCTGCCGCCCAAGCACACCATCCTGCGCCGCGTCACCCTGGCGCCGGAGCAGCGCGAGATCTACGAGACGATCCGCGGCACGCTGCAGGAGAAGGTGCGCGCGCAGATCACGGAGAACAGCCTGGCGCGCAGCCGCATCGTGGTGCTCGACGCGCTGCTCAAGCTGCGCCAGGCGTGCTGCGACCCGCGGCTGGTCAAGCTGCCGTCGGCGCAGCTCGTGGAGGTGTCCTCCAAGCTCGACACCCTGATGGAGATGGTGGGCGAGATGGTGCCGGAGGGGCGGCGCATCCTGCTGTTCTCGCAGTTCACCTCGATGCTCGACCTGATCAAGCCGCGGCTGGTCGAGGCCGGGATCGCGTTCGTGGAGCTGCGCGGCAGCACGCATGACCGCGCGGAGCCGGTGCGCGCGTTCCAGGCGGGCGAGGTGCCGGTGTTCCTCATCAGCCTCAAGGCGGGCGGGCGCGGGCTCAACCTCACCGCCGCCGACACGGTGATCCACTACGACCCGTGGTGGAATCCCGCCGTCGAGGACCAGGCGTCGGACCGCGCGCACCGGCTGGGGCAGACCAAGTCGGTGTTCGTCTACAAGCTGATCGCGGCTGACACGGTGGAGGAGCGCATCCTGGAGCTGCAGGGGCGCAAGGCGGAGCTGGCGGGGATCGCGTTCGACGAGACCAGCGACCTGGGCGGGCTCGGGATGGACGACGTGGACTTCCTGTTCGCCGGGCCGCTGGAACAGGCGGCGTAGGAAGGCAGGGCCAGGGGCTCCGCCGCCATGCCTGGAAGTGGGGACACCGCCGAGGCTCACCTTTGAAAACCGATACTTAAGTTGCGCCGGGTCCAGGGGCGGCTCGCCCCTGGCGGGTCTGGGCAGAGCCCAGCCTTGCTTGCCTGAACGCCTGTCGCATTCAGCCGTTTGTACCAGAGCGTTCTCGGGATGGACGGGCTTGGGGATGCCTCAGGGCAGCACGGGACGCGAACAGGCTTCTGCCATCGAACGATGCTGGACGGAACCCGAGTTCCTGCGACTCGAAAACGCCTTGTGAAGCCATGTCCACTGTCATGTCAGGCGTTGCTCGGCGGCCAGTCCGAACCATTGTCGCATGGCCGGAATGCGGCGCAGCACCAGCCGCTCGGCAACTCCGACGGCGACCATTGAAACTCCGAGCATCGGGAGCGCGACGCCAAGACCGACCAGGCCCAGTGGCAGCAGTGCAGGCACTCCCGAGGAGCGGAGTGCCTGCGGCGCGCCGAGCACGCCGGCTGGGCGCCTTCGCCACCAGAGGACGGCGGCGCTGACGCTCACCAGAACGAGGCCGGATGTGGCGGCCAGCCCGAGGAGCTGGTTGGGCAGGCCGAAGAGCTGACCCTCATGTGCCGCGACGCCGATGCCCACCACGCGGTCGATCACCGGGTGGTCGCCGAAGTTCTCGCGGTGCGTGACGGCGCCCGTGGCCGGGTCCACCGCCATCGTCGTGCGTGACACCCTGTCCTGCGCGTCGGAGCGCACCTTCCACGCCACCAGCCCCGGCGCTGGCGGCGCCACCAGCACGGGGGCCGCGAGGCGCAGCGGGCGGATCGCCGCCGCCACCTGGTCCAGGGCTGGATAGGAGGGCGGGCTCCCATTCGCGGGTGCGGCTGGTTTCGGGCCGGCGACGCGCAAGGCGGGTCCCATGTCCATGCCAGGCATCGCCTCGCCCGAGGCGTCGGCGGTCCCAGGGCTGGCGGTCGCGTCGGCTTGCGACGCCACGCCCGCCGGTCCACCCGATGCCGCGATCGCCACCGTGCTGCCGATCGTCCAGTCCTGCCGCACCGGCGCGGTGCTCGCGAGCTGCCGCTCCAGCCGCAGGGCGTTGCCCCACACGAAGGACCAGGGCAGGCCGGACACCAGCAGGAACAGCACGAGGCCGGAGATCCACAGCCCGGCGACTGCGTGCAGGTCGCGCCAGACCGTACGCCGTCCGGCGCGCAGCCTGGGGTACAGCGTGCCGGCGAGCCTCGCCTGGCGCGGCCACCACAAATAGAGGCCGGTCACGACCATGACGATCGCCCAGGACGCGGCGAGCTCGACCAGCACGGAGCCCGGGTTGCCGAGCAGGAGCTGGCCGTGGAGCTTGAACACCACCCGCTCGAAGCGGGCCTCCTCGCGCACGGTCTTGAGCACGCGCAACGTCGCGGGATGAACGTAGACCCGGATCGCGTCGCCATGCAGACCGACGATGACCCGCGCCGCGTCGTCGGGGGCTTCCGGCATCTCGTAGGCGACGAGTGTGCTGCCGGGCACCGCCCGCAGCGCCGCGCCGACCTCGGCCGAAGGTGCGGCGGCGGGCCTGTCGAGCGCCAGGCCGTCATAGGGCCGGTCGATCCAGGCCTCCACCTGCGGCTTGAACAGGTAGATCGTCCCGGTCAGCGCCAGCCAGATGACGAACGGAATGCAGAACAGGCCCGCATAGAAGTGCCAGCGCCACACGCTCTGCCGGTCAGGCCAGAACAGCCGCCGCGTCGGCCGGAGCGGGGGTCGGAGCAGTCCGGGCGCAGCCGCCATGGCATCATCTCCTGAGCTGGCCAGCGGCGGGCCCGTACAGCCGGGCGGGCGAGGCCGTCAATGTCGTTGTCACGCGGGCCGTTGTCACGC
>CAXSES010000005.1:8936-12014 GCA_964236225.1 uncultured Acetobacteraceae bacterium | reverse complement strand
GCGGGCCGTTGCCACGCGGGGGGTGTGGTCCGCGAGGCACAGGTGGCCCTGGCAGATCCCGCCTTGCCCGATGCCGGCATGGACAGCGGCGGCGGGCGCGTGCATTGCGGGGACATTCCACACCACGATCGTCATCAATGAGTCCACGCCTTCTCCGAACGGCGCCGTCGCGGCCATGGCTCGCCCTGCTGGCGATGCTGCTCCAGCTGCTCGCCCCGGGCCTGGCGATGCGTGGCATGGCCGCCACCGTCGCTGACCCGCTGGCCGGCGTCCCGATCTGCACCGAGGGCGGCAGCGTGGCGACGACGCACCATGGGGCGGGGCACGCGCATGACGCCGTCTGCGTGGCCTGCGTCTCGTGCTGCACCGGGGTTGCGGCCGTCTTCCCGGCGCCGCCGGCGCTGCCGTTGCCCGCGGAGCACGCGGCTGCGGCGGCCCGGCCCTGGACCGCAAGCCTGCCGCGCGGCCCGCCCCTGGTGCGGCCGCGCGCCCGGTCTCCCCCCGTCCTCTCCTGAGCGTCCGAGCCGCGGCCTGACCGGCCGCCCCGACCCTCGTTCCGTCGGCCACCGGCCGGCGCCAGGAGAGACGCATGTCTCGCATCCGAACCGGCAGTGCCGCGCTCGCAGCACTCGCCTGCGCCCTGCCTGCCCTCGCCCAGGTCGCTTCCGCCCCGTCGGGGTCAGCCCAGCCCGGTTCCGCCCAGCCCGGTTCCGCGGCCAGCCCGCAGGACGCCGTTCCGGTGGATGCCGGGACGCTGCCCACCATCCGCGTGAGCGGCAGCCCCGGCCAGGCGCTCGACCGCGCGCCGCCGGCGATCGGCCACGGCCTCGCCTCACCCGGACAGACCGAGACCACGATCGACAGCAGCCGCTTCCGCGACACCCCGGCCGACAGCATCGGCGACATCCTGGTGCAGAGCCCCGGCGTGACCTTCCAGCAGGGCAACGGCCCGCGCGACGTGTCGATCTCCGTGCGCGGCTCCAACGAGCGGCAAACCTACGGCATCCGCAACATCGTCGTGTTCGAGGACGGCTTTCCGGTGACGCAGCCGGACGGGCTCGCGCGCACCGACCTCACCGACCCGCATGCCTACAGCGGCATCGACGTGGTCCGCGGCCCGTCCTCGGCCGAGTACGGCAACTACGCCACCGGCGGGGCGCTGGACTTCCACACCCGCACCGGCCGGCAGTTGCAGGGCCTGGAAGCGGGCACCGACGGCGGCAGCTTCGGCTACGTGAACACCTACGCGAGCCTCGGGTACGCCGGACCCGGCTACCAGGCCTCGCTGTTCGCCAGCAACGTCCGCAGCGACGGCTTCACCGGCAACAGCCGCTACGACACCTCCACCGAGAACCTCCTCGCGTCCTACGACCTGACCAGCCACGACCGGGTGACGCTGAAGATCATCAACAACAACCTCGACGCCGATCTCCCGATCCGGCTCTCGCTCAACCAGTTCCGCAGCAACCCGTTCCAGAAGGACTGCGCCTCCGCCGCGGTCGCCGGCTGCGCCACGGTCAGCCTGCCCTCCAACGGCCGCAGCGGCGCCACGCAGTCGCTCACGGCCTCGCAGGCCGGGCTGGGCCGGCATGACAGGCGCACGATCGCCGGGCTGCGCTGGGAGCACGTCTTCGACCCGGACACCGTGGTGCGCACCCAGCTCGTGTTCGACGATCGCGACGTCAACCAGCCGACCGGCAGCACGACCTTCGTCGGCGACTACCCCTCGTTCAACCTGACGAGCGACCTGACCCACCGCGGCGAGATCGCGGGCCTGCCGGCGACGGCCTCGATCGGCGTCAACTTCAACGAGCTGAGCTTCGGCTACTTCGTCGACAACATCACGCCGCTCGGCGGCGCGACCCGCGGCGCCCTGGTGCAGTCCGTGTCGGGCTACCAGCTCAACGCGGGCGGGCGGGCACGCGAGGAGATCGCCCTGACGCCCCGACTGACAGGGGTGCTGGCGCTCGGCGGCGAGTACACCGCGCTTGGCGCGACCGAGCTTCTGTACGGCTACCCCGCCGCCGGAGGGCTGACGAGGAGCCGCTACCCGGTCACGCGCGGTTTCGCCGATGTCGCGCCGGAGGCCGCGCTGCTCTACGCGCTCTCTCCCGGCTGGCTGCTGCACACGCGCGTGGCGACCGGCTACGGCACGCCCCAGGCAACCAACCTGTTCGTCACGCCGCAGGGCACGTTCGGGACCAACGCGCAGCTCAAGGCGCAGACCAACCTCGGCGTCGACGCCGGGGCGGCCTGGGCCTACGGCAGCGCGGTCAAGCTGGAAGCGACCGGGTTCTACGAGTTCTTCAGCAACGAGCTGGTCACGCAGTCGGCCGGCGTGAACCTGCAGAGCTACACGTTCAACGCGCCGGCCTCGGAGCATCGCGGGATCGAGCTGGGACTGACCCTGAACCCGCTGCCGCGCCGCCTGTCGGGCCTGTACGCGTTCGGCTCCTACCTCTACGACAACCAGATCTACACCCGCTACAGCGAGCGCCTGACCACGGGCAGCCTATCCGCCACGTTCGACCGCGCGGGCCGGTCGATCCCGGGGGTGACGCCGAACAACGTCTTCTTCCGGCTCGGCTACGACCAGCCGAGAGGGACGCTGCGCGGGCTCGGCGGCTTCGCGGAAGCGAACGTGCGCGGCGCCTATGCCCTGGACAACGCCAACCTGATCAGGGCGCCAGGCTATGCGCTGCTCAATCTCGAGCTGCACTACGATCCAAGCTGGAAGGAGGGGCCGGTCTCGGCGTTGCGTGCCTATGTCGAGGTGCGCAACGTGCTCGGCACGACCTACGTGGCGTCGGCCTCCAACATCACCAACACCCTGTCCGCGGGCGGAACACAGAACGGCGCCTCGGTGCTGGCCAACAGCACGGGGGCGATCTACGCGGGGGCGCCGCGCAGCGTCTTCGCCGGGCTGAGGATCAGGATCTAGCCCTGCGGCTGCCACGACGCACGCAGGCACTGCTGCCCGAACGCATACGCTCGGCAGCCGACCGACCAAGTGATGCCGCCCATCTCGTAGCTGGCCATGCGGATCGCATCGCGACGGGCGCAGGCGGGCAGGCGGGC
>CAXSES010000005.1:5753-8836 GCA_964236225.1 uncultured Acetobacteraceae bacterium | reverse complement strand
GCGGCAGATGCGCAGTGGGTCCTCGCTCAGGGCCGGGTGGATCTCCCAGGGCAGGCGGCGGGTGTTGTCAGGAACGGACATGCGAGCCCGGAAGTGGCGTCCGCCTCACGCGGAGGGCGGACAAGATGCGCACCGCACCGCGCGCGATGACGTGGACTCGGAGTCCTGACGCGACGCCTTCGAATGCAAGGCCGGGCCGATCAGGTCCCGCCCGTTCCTGTAGCGCACATGAACCCTGTGGCAGCCCCACCACCTTCGTCACCACCGGGAACACGCCGACAGAAGGCGTCATCAGGAGCACCGGGATGCATGGCGAGGCTGGACGGCTGCGGCGCGAGATGAGGCACGACGGCTCCATCGAGTGCCTGCATGACGCGGCGCCGCGCGGCGGTGAACTCGGCTGCGTCCCGGTCGCGCGGACGGGGCAGCGCCACCGGCAGCGGGTCTGGCAGCCGTCCCGGCCGCGACGGCATCACAACCACCCGGTCGGCGAGCAGCACGGCCTCATCCACGTCGTGCGTGACCAGCAGGATCGTGGGCCGTGCTTCCTGCCACAGATCCAGCAGCAGCCTGTGCAGGCTGGCGCGGGTGAAGGGGTCGAGCGCCGAGAACGGCTCGTCCAGCAGGAGGAGGCGGGGCCGCCCGGCCAGCGCCCGCGCAATCGCGACCCGCTGCTGCTGACCGCCGGACAGGTTCCTGGGCAGGCGGCCGCCCAGCCCGGCCAGTCCCACCCGGCCGAGCAGCGCGCTGCTGCGCGCCCGCCGCTCCGCCGGGGCGATCCGGCCGGCGCCGAACGCGATGTTGGCTTCGGCCGTGAGCCACGGCAGCAGCCGAGGCTCCTGGAACACGGCGCTGACGAAGGGGTGCGGACGGGCGCCGATGTCCTGGCCGTCCACGGCGATGCCGCCCCTGTCCGCCCGGTCCAGCCCGGCAAGCAGACGCAGCAACGTGGTCTTGCCGCAACCGGACCGGCCGACGAGCGCCACGATCTCCCCGGCGCCGGCCTGGAAGGTGACGTCGCGCAGCGCCTGCGTGCCGTCGGCATAGGTCTTGGCCAGGCCCTGGACGTGCAGCCGGCTCACAGCCTGTCCCGCCCGACATCCTGCCAGCGGACCAGAGGGCGCAGGACGGCGACAAGCGTGGCGTCGCACAGCTTGCCCAGCACGGCGAAGGCGAGCATGGCCACCAGGATCGTGTCCGCCCGGCCCATCTGCTGCCCGTCCAGCAGCAGGTAGCCCAGACCCTCGGATGCGCCCAGAAGTTCCGCCGCCAGAACGAACATGAAGCCCAGGCCCAGGCCGGACCGCAGCGCCGTCACCCAGCTCGGCAGGATCGCCGGCAGCGCGACGCGCAGCGCCAGCCGGGCCGGATGCAGGCCGAACACGCGGCCCACCTCCAGCAGCTTGCGGTCCACGTCGCGCAAGGCGCCGAGCACGCCCAGGTAGACCGGGAAGAACACGCCCAGCGCCACAAGCGCCAGCTTCGAGGTCTCGAAGATGCCGAGCCACAGGATGAACAGCGGCACCCAGGCGATGGATGGCACGGCGCGGACCGCCTGGATCGACGGGTCCAGCAGCCGCCGCGCCAGCCTGCTCGTGCCGGTCAGGGCGCCCAGGGCCGTGCCAGCGGCGGCGCCGATCAGGAAGCCCGCCGCCACCCGCGTCATTGTGGCGGCGACGTGGGCCGCCAGCTCGCCGCTCGCGGCCAGCGCCGCCGCGGACGCGGCCAGGCGCGAGGGCGGCGGCATGAGCCGGCCGGACACGATTCCGAAGCGCACCGCGCACTCCCAGGCCACCGCCAGCGCCGCCGGCAGCAGCAGCCCCAACAGCCAGTCGGGCGCCTGCCAGGGCCGGGCCGGTCCCGGCTCCGCATCGGCCTCGGACAGCGCGGCAGGCCCGGGCTGGATGCGGGCGGGGCCTGCGTTCACGAGGCCAGCTTGTCGGCGAAGCTCGGGTCTATCAACGCCTGGGTGAGCGCCGCCACGTCCAGCTCCTGGCCGAGCACCCCGGCCGTCTGCAACGCGCGCCCGGCCTCGATAATGGTGTCTGCCTGCACCGCGCCGATCCGGCCGCTGGACAGATCCGTCCGCTCGAGCTGGCGGGCCACGACGGCGTCGGGCAGCTTCATGGTCGCGGCCAGCAGCGACTGCAGCTCCCGGGTGTTGGCGACGGCCCAGGCCCGGGCCTGCTCGTAGCGGGCCAGCACGCGACCGACCACCTCCGGGTGTTCCGCAGCGAAGGCCTCGCGCACGTTCAGCACGCCCCAGCTGTTGGCCTCCGCCCGCCGGTGGAACAGGCGCGCGCCGCCCTCGATCTCGGCGGACGCCATGATCGGGTCCAGCCCGGCCCAGGCGGCCACGTCGCCGCGCTCCAGCGCGGTCCGGCCCTCGGCGTGCTGCAGCAGCACCAGCTTCACGTCGCGCCCGGACAGCCCGGCCTCCGCCAGGGCGCGGATCAGGAAGACATGGGGGTCCGTGCCGCGCGTGACCGCGACGCGCTGGCCCCGCAGGTCCGCGACGGTGCGGATCGGGCTGTCGGCCTGCGTCACCAGCGCCGTCCACTCGGGATGCGAGAACACGTAGATCGACCGGATCGGGTTGCCGCCCGCCCGCCCGATCAGCGCGGCCGCCCCGGCGGTCGAGCCGAAATCCAGCGACCCCGCGTTCAGGAACTCCAGCGCCTTGTTCGACCCTGCGGATTGCACCCAGCGCACCCCCGTGCCGTCGCGGGCGAACTCGGCCTCCAGCAATCCCTGCTGGCGCAGAACCAGGCTGACCGGGTTGTAGGTCGCCCAGTCCAGGCGCAGCTCGCGCGGCGGCGCGGCGCGGGCCGTGGCGGCCAGGACGGGTGCCGCCGACAGCAGCGTCAGCAGGGTCCGGCGGCGCAGCGGGTGGTGCATGCGAGAACTCCCGTGTCGAGGATGCGAGCCTCGCCTGTCATGGGCCGTCCTGGAGCCGGCCCGCCGGCAGCAGGGCAGCAAACCTGGCCGGGCCCCGCCCAAACCCGCCAAGGGCCGGGGCCGATGGGTGCCGGCCTACCTAAGGAAGGCAGGTCCAGGAGCGGCTCGCCCTGGCGGAGTTCGAG
>CAXSES010000005.1:2966-5653 GCA_964236225.1 uncultured Acetobacteraceae bacterium | reverse complement strand
GCCTGAAGGCGGGGCCTCGACCTTGCCTGGCGCATCCCGTCCATGGCAGCCACGAAGCGGACCGACCCACCGCCGGCTCATCGCGCGGCTTGCCGCGCCGGGGCGGCGACGTTGGCGATCACCTCGCCGAACGGGCCGGCGTTGCGGGCGGGGCCGAGGTCGTTGCCGGTCGTGGCCCGCAACGGCAGGAGCGGGAACACCAGCTCGGCGAAGCGGTAGCACTCCTCCAGATGCGGGTAGCCCGACAGGATGAAGCGGTCGATGCCCAGGTCCATGTACTCCCGCATCCGGGCCGCGACCTGGTGCGGGTCGCCGACCAGGGCGGTGCCGGCCCCGCCGCGGACCAGGCCGACGCCGGCCCACAGGTTGGGGCTGACCTCCAGCCTGTCCCGCCGGCCGCCGTGCAGCCGTGCCATCCTCTGCTGCCCCACGCTGTCGAACCTCGCGAACGCCGCCTGGGCCGTGGCGATGGTGGCGTCGTCGAGATGCTCGATCAGCGCGTCCGCCTCCCGCCAGGCCGCGGCGGCGGTCTCGCGCACGATCACGTGCAGGCGTATGCCGAAGGACAGGCTGCGCCCCTGCGCCGCTGCCTGAGCCCGCATGTCGGCGATCTTCTCGCCCACGGCGTCCGGCGGCTCGCCCCAGGTCAGGTAGACGTCCGCGTGCTCCGCCGCCACCGTCTGCCCGGCGGGCGACGAGCCGCCGAAGTAAAGCGGCGGGTAGGGCGACTGCACCGGCGGGTAAAGCAGCCTGCCGCCCTCGATGGCCATGTGGCTGCCGCGGAACTCCACGCTCTCGCCGCGCATCAGCCGGCGCCAGATGTGCAGGAACTCGTCGGCGGCCGCGTATCGCTCGTCGTGGTCGAGCCACACGCCGTCGCCGCGCAGCTCCGCCGGGTCGCCGCCGGCGACGACGTTGATCAGCAGCCTGCCCTCGCTCAGCCTGTCGAGGGTGGCGGCCATGCGGGCGGACATCGCGGGCTCGTTCAGGCCGGGGCGCACGGCGACCAGGAAGCGCAGCCGCCGGGTCAGCGGCACCATGGCGGAGGCCACGACCCAGCTGTCCTCGCACGACTTGCCCGTGGGCAGCAGCACGCCGAAATAGCCCAGCTCGTCCGCCGCCCGGGCGATCTGGCCCAGGTAGCCGAGCGTCACGTGACGCGCCCCGGCGCTGGTTCCCAGGTGGCGCCCGTCCCCGTGGGTCGGCAGGAACCACAGGATGTCGGTCTCCGGCGCTGCGATGGTCATGCCTGCGGCTTCCAGATCGCCGCCGCCACGTCCAGGCGCCGCGGGATCAGCTTGAGGTCGAGGAAGGTGTCGGCGATGCGCTGCTGGTCGGCGATGA
Organism: uncultured Acetobacteraceae bacterium; assembly: GCA_964236225.1. GTDB lineage: Bacteria > Pseudomonadota > Alphaproteobacteria > Acetobacterales > Acetobacteraceae > CAXSEF01. Next base: position 4,309 of record CAXSES010000005.1, on the reverse strand, counting down.
CCTCCGCCGTCATCGGCGCCACGCCGTAGCCCATGCGGCCGATGGCGCGGGCCAGGACGGGCTGCGACAGGCTGAGGCTGGCGGCCAGCAGGCGGGTGGCCTCGTCCCGGTTCCGCCCGGCCCAGCGGTCGGTCGCGTCCACCTGGGCGTCGAGCAGGCGGAGGATGTCGGCATGCGCGCCGGCGAAGTCGCGCGTGGCCAGGAAGAACTGCCGGTTGGGCGCAAGGCCGGTGCCGTCCGCCAGGATGCGCGCGCCGGTGGCCTCCTGCGCCGCCGACAGGAAAGGGTCCCAGATGGCCCAGGCGTCCACGGCGCCGCGCTCGAACGCCGCCCGCGCGTCGGACGGCGTCAGGTAGGCGGTGCTGATGTCGGACGGCTTCAGGCCTGCGGCGGCCAGCGCCTGCACCAGCAGGTAGTGGACGTTGGACCCCTTGTTGAGCGCGACGGTGCGGCCCCGCAGGTCGGCCAGGGTGCGGATCGGCGAGTCGCTGGGCACCAGGATGGCCTCGCCCGCGGGCGAGGGCGGCTCGCACCCGACATACAGCAGCGGCGACCCGGCCGCCTGCGCGAAGATGGGCGGGGCCTCGCCCGTGGTGCCGAAATCCAGGGCCCCGGCAGTCAGGGCCTCCAGCAGTTGCGGGCCGCCGGGGAACTCGTGCCAGAGCACGTCCCAGCCCAGCGGCTGCAGGGCGCGCTCCAGCTCCCGCCGCTCGCGCAGGATGACGAGGGTGCCGTATTTCTGCACGCCGACGCGGAGCACCCTGCCAGCCGCCCTGGCCGGGACGGCCCAGGCGGCCGCGGCGGCGGCGCCTGCTGCCAGCACGCTGCGCCGGCCGAGGTTGGTAGGCGGTGATCCGATCATGGGCGGCTCCGGGCAAGGCAAGGCCGGATGGCCGGGCTTGCACGTCCATAGGTTTGTACTGCCGATCTATTTGCCTCAAGGTGTCGGCGTCAGTTTGCAAGCAACGACTGCACCAGGCGGCTGCGACAGCAGGATGCTTTCGTCCATCCGCCTTTCAGAAGCACGCCATGCTGTTCCAAGCCAGCCAGGCTGTTGCAGCGGACGCGGGAGCAGTCCTGGCCGGACGACGCCAGATTGTCCGAAGCATGGAAAACTCTGCAAGGCACGCACGACGGCAGTGCAATCCTACGGAAAGCCCCGGAGACTTGTCGTGGATTTCTTTTCGCTGACAAAGCCTTGCGATCTCTCCAGGGCTGATTGACGGCAAGTGCCGACAGCGTCATCCATTGGCGTGCCGCGAGGGCACACGTCGTGCGCCCGATCCTTTGGCGCTGGCGGGGACACGGCACTGCGATGTCCACAACCGGCCTGACGATGCGTC
>CAXSES010000005.1:0-2866 GCA_964236225.1 uncultured Acetobacteraceae bacterium | reverse complement strand
CTTATATGAGCGAGGTCGGCCGCCGTGCCGTCCTGGCAGCGCTTGCGGCCCTCGCTGCCATGGCCGGGCCGGCGCGCGCCGAGGACACGCTGCGCATCGGCAGCGAGGCGGCGGACAAAAACCCCTGCCGCAACGTCGCTGCCGCGCGCGCCGGCAGCGAGGGCGACCCGCGGCTGCGCACCCTGGTGGACACCCACCACTCGGATGCCGTGCGGCAGTTCATCCTCGGCTACCACCAGGGCCGGCAGCATCCGGCATGGTGAGCATGGCGCCCCTCGGCCCCGGGGACGCGCCGGCGCTGTCGGCTAGCCCGGTGATGCGGGTGGCCCGGGTGTCCAAGCGGTTCGGGCCGGTGGCGGCGCTGGACGACGTGTCGCTCGACGTGCCGCGGAGCCGGGTGCTGGGCATCATCGGCCGTAGCGGCGCGGGCAAGTCCACGCTGATCCGCCTGCTGAACGGGCTGGAGCGTCCGGACAGCGGCTCCGTCCGGTTCGAGGGCCAGGAGCTGACCGGCCTCGGCGAACGCGCGCTCCAGCCCGTGCGGCAGCGCATCGGCATGATCTTCCAGCACTTCAACCTGCTGTCGGCCAAGACCGTCGCCGCCAACGTCGCCTTGCCGCTACGGATCGTGGGGCGTTCCAAGCCTGAACGCACGCGCCGCGTGGCGGAGCTGCTGGATCTGGTGGGCCTGTCCGACAAGGCCGCATCCTACCCGGCGCAGTTGTCGGGCGGGCAAAAGCAGCGGGTCGGCATCGCACGCGCCCTCGCCGCCGACCCGGCGCTGCTGCTGTCGGACGAGGCGACCTCCGCGCTCGACCCGGAAACAACGGCGTCCATCCTGGCGCTGCTGCGCGACATCAACCACCGTCTGGGCCTCAGCATCGTGCTGATCACCCACGAGATGAGCGTGGTCCGCGCCGTCGCCGATGAGGTCGCGGTCCTGGAAGGCGGACGCTTGATTGAGCAGGGGCCGGTGGCGGAGGTGCTGACCCGCCCGCAAGCGCCCGGCACCCAGCGCCTGGTCGCGGCCGTGCAGCCCTCCTTGCCCCAGGCGCTGCGCACGGCACTGTCGGCGCAGCCGGCGTCGGACCGCGATCCCGTCCTGCGCATCGACGTCATCGGCGCGCAGGCGCGCGGGCCGGTGCTGGCCCGGCTGGCCGCGGCCGTGGGCGTGGAGGTCACGCTGCTGCACGGCGGCATGGACCATGTCCAGGACCAGCCGTTCGGCCATCTCTGGGTCAGCCTGCGCGGCCCGGGGCCTGACCTGGGCGAGCGTGCGGCGGCCTTCCTGCGGGACGGCGTGAGCCAGGTGGAGGTCATCGGGCATGTCCCCCGCGCTGCTTGACCTGCTGCTCCGCTCCGTCGGCGAGACGCTGGAGATGGTCGGCGTCTCCGCCCTGGTCTCGGTGATCGCGGGCCTGCCGCTGGCGCTGGTCCTCGTCGCCACCGACCGGGGCGGCATCTGGCCGCAGCCGGCGCTCAACCGGGTGCTGGGCGGCTTGGTCAACGCGGTCCGCTCCGTGCCGTTCATCATCCTGCTGGTCGCGCTGATCCCGCTGACCCGGCTGGTCGTCGGCACCTCCATCGGGACGGAGGCCGCCATCGTGCCGCTGTCCATCGCCGCCACGCCCTACTACGCCCGCATCGCCGAGGTGTCCCTGCGCGAGGTCGGGCGCGGGCTGATCGAGGCCGCGCGGGCCATGGGCGCCAGCCGCGCCACGATCGTGCGCGACGTGCTGATCCCCGAGGCGTTGCCGGGCCTGGTGTCCGGCTTCACCGTGACGCTCGTGACCCTGATCGGGTCGTCGGCCATCGCGGGCGCGGTGGGCGCGGGAGGCTTGGGCGACCTCGCCATCCGCTACGGCTACCAGCGGTTCGAGACGGGAGTGATGGCCGCCGTGGCGGCGGTGCTGGTCGTGCTGGTGTGCGGCGTACAGTGGGGCGGCGACCGGCTGGCCCGCCTGCTGGACCGCCGGGGATAGCGGGGGAGGGATGACGATGCTGCTGCGACGCGTGGTGCTGGCCGCCGGCCTGGTTCTGGCTGGCCCGGCGATGGCGGAGGCACCGCTCAGGGCCGGCACGACCGCCGGCCCCTACGCCGCGATCCTGGACTATGCCGCGTCGCTCGCCAAGGCGCAGGGACTGGAGGTGAAGGTGGTCGAGTTCACCGACTACACGATCCCGAACGAGGCGATGGCCCACGGGGACCTGGACGTCAGCAATTTCCAGAACCTGCCCTATCTCGAGAACGCGGTCGCGACGCGCGGCTACGACATCGTTGCGGTCGAGCGCAGCATCGTCACGCCGCTCGGCGTCTATTCCAAGAAGCTCAAGACCCTCGCCGACCTGCCGGACGGCGCGTTGATCGCCATCCCGAACGACCCTGCAAACGGCGCACGCTCCCTGCTGCTGCTGGAGCACGCGGGTTTGCTCAAGGTCACGCCAGGCGTCGGCACGAAGGCCACCGTGCTCGACATCGAGGGCAATCCCAAGCACCTGCGCTTCCGCGAACTGGACGCCGCCCAGGTCGCCCGCTCGCTCGACGACGTGTCCGCCGCCGCCGTCAACCTCAACTACGCCATCCCTGCCGGGCTTGACCCCAAATCCGCGTTGCTGAAGGAGGACGACGAAACCCGGTATGGGCTGTGGTTCACGACGCGGGCCAAGGACCGCGCCGATCCGCGCGTGCTGAAGCTGATCGCGACCTATCGCTCGCCCGAGGTCAAGCGGTTCATCCTGGACCGCTTCGGCGGCACCATTCTCCCGACCTGGTAGGCATGGCGCATGAGCGGTGAGATCAGGCTGAACGCGTTCACGATGAACTGCGTCGGCCACCAGTCGCCGGGCCTGTGGACCCACCCGCGCG
>CAXSES010000004.1:13434-36507 GCA_964236225.1 uncultured Acetobacteraceae bacterium | reverse complement strand
CCCTAGAGTGCTGATGGCCAGCAGCATGCCCATTGCCCGCGCGCGAAGAGCCATAATCTCTTCAACCGGCTTCTTCAGAGCGCTAACTGCTGCAGTCAGCTCATCCAGGGCCCGCGACGTTACACCAGACGCAGCTTTCAGCCCGTCGACGTCATTCTTAACAACATATACGGCGCCGTCAAACTTCTGCTCCAGATCTCGCTGGTCATGCTTGATGGTCCGTATCTCGGCCTGAACTGCCTCGCTTTGTTTCTCCGCCTGCGCATGTCGAAAATCAACCTTGTCATGCAACGCTTTTATGCTGCCAAGCAGCTCACCCATCTGCTGGTACAACGGGTTTATCTCGGAAGACGTCATACAACTACCCCAATTCGGGATCAACTCAGAGAAGAATTCTACACTCTGTTAACAACAGCATTCATTTATCATATAGCTCGTATCAATCTACTATTATTTTCTTAGAAATATTTGATTAATAACCTGCCATGGCATCATAGTATTACTCGCAGCTCGCTCATCAATAATGCTAGCTGCTAAGGATTGGAGAGCCATTCTGGTCTAGAAGCGGTGCGCCCCCGCCGTCGACCAGGTAATGTGACATCGGCGGCGCGGCCTGTGCAAGAGCTTGGACCGGCAGCGCGACGCTGCGGAGGAGGTAGCGACCACTCGCCGTGCCAAGACCCAGGGTGACCATGTAGATGTGTCCAGCCACTCCGCCGGCCAGCCAGAGCACGGCACGATCTCCATCAACGGCGGAACTGTTCAGGATCAGTCCTCCAACTTCCTGGGGGGAGACCTGCACGTCCATCGTGACAATCCCGTCGCCCTCCAGTCCAAGCAGGGCGGGCGAGGCATCAAGAACGTAGTCCAGAACGTCGGATGGGTCCTTCACCGGCCAGAAAAGGTCGCATCCCACTGCGCCCACCCCTCGCACCCGCGGTCCGAAGCCGTCGAGGCAAACGACGCGAGCCAGGCTTGGCCGGACGATAAACTGAGCAGGTGTCGCCATCTCATAGCGCCCCTGGACGCGGGTCGGTGATCCCAGGACCCAGATTCCTGAGCTGCTCCTGAAGTTCATCCATCCGCCTGGCCAGCTCCTCGATGTTGATCACAGGGGCGACCGCCGGAGCCTGCTCGATCTCAGGCGCCGAAAAGCCATCGGGCTGAACAATCCATCCCGCAACGATCTCCGGTCTGCCCCGTAGTTCGACCCACACCAGGTCCGGGTGATACAGATCCTCGATCTGCTGTGTCGTCTCCACGACCTCGCGAACGCTGCCCTGCTCAATTCGTGCATACCTTGTCATCTCTACCACTCCACCACGACCAGGCCCGAACCGCCCGTACCACCGCTGCCGCTGCCGATCCCGCCCGAGCCGCCAGCACCGGGACCGATGCCCGGCAGTCCGGAAAGGCTGCTGGAGGTGCCACCGACGACCGCCGCACTCCCAGGATTGCCGAACGAGCCCCCACCCTGCCCTCCGATGCAGCAGCCCGAGACGGTGCTTCCGGACTGTCCCCACGAACCCGCAGTCCCGAAGCCAGGCCCGAAGCCGCTGCCAGGCAGGTTGGAGCCTGCACCTCCGGCTCCGGCCGTGCCTGCACCCCCTCCGCCACCCCCGCTTGCCGAGGCGAGATTCCCGAAGCTCGACGTCCCGCCAGCCGAATTTGTGCCGCCGCTCGCCACCGTGACCGGATAGGCTTGACCGGGCACCACGCCCACATAGGCTTCGCTGAAGCCGCCACCGCTGCCGCCGCCAGCAGCACCGCCACCGCCCGCGCCGCCTGCGCCGCCCCCGCCCCAGAGCCGCAGCTTCACCAGCCGAACACCGTTTGGCGTGACCCAGGGCCCCGACGAGCCCCCACCGAACGCCGCCATGTTGCGATATCCGGGTGTCATCTGCGGAAGCTTCGTGGCGACGAAAGGCGCACCCGGCACCTGCGCGATGCTGGAGCCGACAACCTGCTGCGCACCATAACCAACGGTGACCGACCAGATCGCTGTGAACCCCGGATCAGCCGTCGGAGTGACCTGCGCCCCGGCCGGCGCCGGTATGCCGGCCTTTACCTGCACCATGACGCGCTGGAGACGCTGCGTATTCTGCGCCGCGCCGGTGTTGTTGACGCCGCTGAACGGCTGCGCCGGATTCGCGGCGTTGTAGTAAGGCAGCACCAGCGACGCCGCATCCAGCTCGCTGAACCCGACCTGGATCAGGTGGTTGACCGCCTGGCCGGAACTGGCCGGCGGCTGCACCGCAAACTGCAGCCCCGTCACGTTGACGCCCATCTTGACGACGGGATCGTTCGCATCCACCCCCAGGGAACCGAAGGAGTTCGGGTCTATGGGACTGAGCTGCGTGATGCTCCCCGGCCCGATCACCACGGCGAGCGACGCCGGACTGGCCGGAGTGCAGGCAAGGCCGTCGACCACCACACCCGACCCCAGAGTGGCCTGCGCCAGGTAGCCGATCGCGATCATCGTGCTCCGCTGGGCGTTCAGCAGATCGGTATCAAGTGGAATGCTTCCGGGATAGACAATCTGTCTGTCCATGCTTTGGTCCTCATCATGGGTGGAGCCGCTGTCGCAGGTAAAATTCCGACCTGTTCAATCCCCAGGCAGAATCAGGCGCATGCCAACGGCCTTGTTGCATCACTGTTAAAGCAAGCAAGGTTGAGGCTCTGCCTCAGACTCCGCCAAAGGCAGGCCTTTGGAAACCGATTTGCTAGAGGAATGGGTTCTCAACGGCCTTTGGCGGGCCTGGACAGAGCCCAGCCTTGCTTATGGTTCTGCAATCCCGGCCGCTGGTGCCAGACTACAATATCCTGGCCCAGGCGATCGATCCGGCCGGCATCACATCCACAATCGTCATCAGGATGTCCGAATCTGATATCTTGGTGCCGATCCAGCCCCTGCTGGCATAAACAAGAGGCCCAGGGCCGCTGTAGCCTCCGACCAGCGGTATCCCCATTCCCAGGGGCCGACGCGCAGTGACGAAGCATTGGAACGGCAGCGACAACGAGCCGTATGCGCCAGCAACGTTGTACCCGAGGACGCCTGTCGAATACCCGCCAGTATCGTCGGGTCGTGCAGGTTCGAACACCACCGCTGGTCGACCCGTCAGGTCCTGAAGCGCATCCACCAGCGACTGTCGCGTGCCACGCTCGCGCAGCATCTCCCGCCCGATCCGTGCTCGGAACGGCGTGTCCGCCTCGCCCGAGAACCGCTCGAACGCTGTCCCGAAGAAATCGTCCGCGATCAGGTCCAGGAACGTGCCTGATGCCGTGCCGATCCGGCTCTGCGCCTGCGCGAGACGAAGCAGGCCATACATCCCGCTCCAGGCAGTCCCGAAGCCCGACAGGACGCTGTCGAGCACCGGAGCGACGTCGCTGAACCAACCCCTGGGCAGAACCGCCCGCAGACGGGCGACGAAGTCGGCCTGGTCGCCGACCATCTCAGTTCACCACCAGCGTTGCGAGCCGCACGACCCCGTTGGCCGGTGGAGCAAGGTCATACGGTCCCGCATTGATCGAGACCAGAGTCACGTTCGTCACCGCGGGATCGGTCGCATAGGCAAGCCCGGCGATCCGCGACACTGGCAGGCTGGCCCCGATGCCCAGGCCCTGAACCCACGCGGTGATCTGCGCAGCGACTGCCGCCGACACCGCGGCCGCATCGCTGCCCGGCTGGAGCTGCAGCGTGAGCACGACGGCCGCCGGCACCACCTGAGGCGGCAGCACGGCGAACGTGGTTCCCACAGGCCTGACCGCATCCACCGAGGCGAACACCGCAGACAGAAGGGACGCCGGCGGTGTGCCGCTCCCGTCATCCACAATCACCACGAAGTTGCCGACATGCGCCTGGCCGTTCGCATCCTGGTTGTTCGCCACCACAAATCTCAGCCCGGGCTGCACCGAACTCACGGCGAACCGGATGGCCTGCAGCGTCGCCCTCGACCGGCTGTTGATGTACAACTGAAACCGGTTGCGGAACAGCAGGTCGCTCTCCGCATCGGTGCCACCCTGCAGGGCCGCCGCGTTGCTCACGCTGTCCACGCCGGGAATCGCAGTCGAAAGCTGGCTCAGGCTCCCGGCCAGCACGTTGCCCACGCTGCCGGAGACCATCACCGCCACCGGGTAGTTCGCCGACAGGACCGTGGCTGCCATCACATACCCGCCCGCAATCGCGCTCCAGTCCACCCTGGTCGTGTCCCGGACGACTGCAGCACTGACCGTGCCATCGGACGTGCGCACCGTCGCCCCGGCAGGCACGATCGCCTGCATCCCAGGCGTGATCCTGGCGAACGTCACCACGCCTGTCGCGGCGACACCGGGCAGCCGCGTCAGGCCGTAATCCGCCATCCAGGTGTCAAGATCGGCGCCGCTGCTGGTGGAGGCCCGTGTCAGCGACAGCACCAGCATGATCAGCCACTGCATCCAAAGCGCCAGCGAGGCATTGGCCTCGATGACCGCACGCAGCACGCTGCCGACGGACACGTCGACGAGCTGACTGCCGACACCCTGCACCGTGGCAGACATGTCTGAGACCAGCGTGGTAAAATTCTTCAACGGCAACTGCATCGTCACGCACCCACGGAGAACGCAAGAACCTGCTCACTGCTCGTGTCAATGTCGGCATAGCGGACATGCACATAGACCGCGCCGTTCTGCGTGGCCTGCACGTCGATGACCGGTTCCGGATCATGGGCCACTGAGGGCTCCATGTACATCTGCGATCGAATGGTGGCGGCGACCACCGCCGGACTTACCGGCCCGCCCACATAGCCCCCCAGGCCGGCGCCGTAGTTCGGCTGCCAGATGTAGTCCCCAGGGTTGGTGAGAAGCCGACGCAGAACGCGCTGCTGACCTGCTCCAGGTTTGTCGACCGTCGCCAGATCTCCGCCGAGCCCCACGGAAAGATCACCGCTCCAGAGATGGAAAAGATCCTGCATGGCTATACCGGCCCCTGCGTGTCGTCACTGCCGGCTTTCACGCCACCGTGCAGATGCGAGTCCAGGCTGATGCCGCCCGCCACCACGTCGCCGCTCACGACAACGCTGCCCGTGACATGGACATCGCCTGTCAGCACCCAGGTCTTGGCGCTCCCGGTCACCGCTCCGTCGTTGGTGAGCTTGAGAAAGCTTCCGGACTTGTGCACCAGCCAGATCTCCCCGGATGGCGCCGGCGGCGGCGGCTGCGTCGCGGACCACAGGCGGCCGGCAATGATTCCGTGCTCCGCGTCCCCTTCCTGCGGCAACACCAGCACCTGGTCGCCAGGAGAGGGCGGACACGCCAGCCCCCACCCCGCCCCGATCCAGGACGACAGCATCGGCAACCACCCGGACAGCACACCCTCGGGCTGCAGTATGACCCGCGCGGTGTAGCCCGACGGATCAACCGAGCTGACGATTCCCAGGCGAGGCTGCCCCGCGCCCTGATCCAGTGCCGCGGCCTGAGCCTTCATCATGTTCAGAAAGGCATCCATCATCCGGCCATCCCTGCTGGTATCGTGGCGCCGCTGGTGACCGTGCTGTTCTTCACCTTCACCTGCTGCACGAAACCCCTCTCCACGCTGAGGTCGCGCTCGATCTCGGCGACCTGATAGACTTGGTCGAAGTCCGTCCCCGTCCCCGCAATCGCGATCATGCTGCGCGGCGAGAGCACGAGCGCCCCAGGCATGGTCAACTGAACCACCCGCTCGTGACGCGACAGGTCGGCCAGGATGCGTTGCGCGAGCTGCAGGGCCTGATCCGGGAGCAGGTTGGGGCGGACATACACGTAGCGCTGCGTCCGTGCCCCGGCGCCTGACCTCCGCCCGGACTGCCGCGCCACCTGCATGAAGGCACTCTGCTGCCGGCTGTTCCAGCTCTTGACCACCACCTCGATGTCGCTCGCCAGGGTCAGCGCACGCTGCATCCTGAAACCGAGGCACTCCGACGGCGAGACGGTCTGCGCCACCACCGCGGTGGCCACCGGCTGAAAGTGCAACGTGATTCCGGACACCCAGACGTCGAACCCTTCGTGCTGCGCGAGAAAGACAAGCAGGTCCCACTGCGTCGTCGCCCGGCAGAACTGGTCCAGCACCACCTGGTCGTGCTCTGACTGGTAGTAGCGTCCAACCGGCGTCGTGGTCTCCGCCACGTCCGCAAGCAGACCGTGCCCCTGCGCAAATCCCCGCGCGATCTCGCTCGACGTCTGGTTGCTGAACGTCTGCTGGATCCTGGACTCGATCAGGCCCGCGCAGAGATCGCGCCCCTCGATCTCGACAACCCCCTGTATGGGATCGATATCAATCCGATCCGCCAGCCCGACAATCAGGCTTTGCAGGCCCGTATCAACGCCGACGAAAATCTCGATCCGCAGATCGGCGGTGGCGAGAACCCCTGTGTCGACGCTGGACAGGGCCGCGCGAAGCCGGAAACGATCCGCCGCATAATGGCTGTTGGAGGAAACGCTCGCCTCCAGAACGCCGCCCAGCACGGCGGAGTTAGCCTGAACCTGTAGCTGTGGCCGCCTCAGACTACTGCTGAACAATGCCGCCCCCTGCCGTCACATCCGTCTCAGGCAGGCGCAGAACCACCAGACCGTACAGTACAGGGTCAGCAAGCCCGTTAAGCTGGGCAATGCGTATCCACTGTGTCGCATCTCCCAGGTACTCGGAGGCGATCTGGAACAATGAGCCTCCGGTGACGGCAATCGTCTTCACGGCATGCCTCCTGCTTCTGGGCGTTCACGAAATATCACTCTGATATAAAAGGCCAAATGCGATGACTGGTTCAGCAAGCAAGGCCAGGGGCTCTGCCCCTGGACCCCGCCAAAGGCTCGCCTTTGGAAACCGATACTTAAGAAGTGCCAGTCCAGGGGTGGCTTGCCCCTGGCGGGTCTGGGCAGAGCTCAGCCTTGCTTGCCTGCCGCTTACTTTTAAAGGCCGTTGGCATCAGATCGCCAGGAGTCGGAAACCAGCGTCCGACAGGGTCGCTGCTGCGCGTCCCGCATAGCCCCGCGCCACACCAAGTTGCGCGAGCGTTCCGCAAGCGGAAACGGCCCTCCCCAGACCGCCACCCTGCAGTCTCTGGCCCGCCGCTCCCAGACCCGTCTCGATATCCTGCTGCCCGGCAGAGATCGCGCCAACTGCCGCGATGTTGGCCGCACTGCCCTGAATCATCATTCCGGACACCGCAACGGCAGATTGCGCATCCGCAAGCCCGACGTAGGTGGCAGCCACCGCAATGTCGGACATCACCTGGCTCACGAGTGTCGCACCCAGCCTGACAAGGTCCGCGATCGGGTCCTGCACGACCTTGCAGGTCAGGTGGTAGGGGATCCACCAGGGGCTGCTGTACTCCGCCTCCAGCCGCTCGATGATCACGGTGTAGGTGAACACGTCCCAGCTCAGCGCGACCTCTGCCGCCAGCAGCCTCAGGCTGTCCAGAAGCCGAACCCGCTCCGAAGCGTCCGCGCCGCTGAACACACCCGACCAGACCAGGTCCGCGCTCTGTGCGCCCATCGCGTCGATGACCCGGCCACCGCCCGGAAGCTCGTGCACCGCAAGCTTCTGTGTCCCGCCGAACGTGATCCGCTCCGGAACCTCGAAGTCGCGGAAGGCCACAGGTCCCAGAACAAGCCTCGTCCCGCTCACCACGTCACCGCCGCGCCGGGCCAGGCGGCGCTTCGCCTCGGATCAAACCCGGTCGGCCCCGTGTTGGGCCGACCTGCGTCGCGCGCCATCTGCTCCGACATCCAGCGTCCGACACGTGCGCCGTCAAGGAACACGTCGCCCCGCATCGAACCCTCCCTCGTCCGCGACGAGGAAGCGGGTGGCGCATAGGACGGCGCCGGCCTCGGCGCCGCCGCAGGGATCGTCTGCGGAAGGGCTGCCGGCCTCTCCTGCGCAGGCGACATCCGCAGGGCGGGCATGTCCGGCATGACGGCGGGCTGGCGCGATCGCACCTCGCGGGCCTCGCCGGTCCTGGTGTCCGGGAACCGCGTCGTCTCCCTGTCCCTTGGTTGGGCAGGTGCCTGCGACGGGGCCGGCGTCCGGCTCGCGAGTGCCGGCAATACCACGCCTGCGACCGCCGGCTGGAGCCCCCGGCCCCGCGAGCGCTCGCCCGCAGGTGCCACAAACCCGACTGTCCGCAGCTCGGGTGCCGGCCTGACACCCGGGCCGCTTGTCACAGGCTCGCCCGACGGGGTGGCACGCGGCGCAGGCGCCGCCGAGAGTCGCCCCGGCGGCCTTGGGTCAATCGCACCCTGCGCACTCTGCACGACGGAAACCGGACGGCGGACGGCAGCCGAAGCCACAACCACGTCAGGACGTGGCGACACAGGCAGCGACGCGGACCCGGCTTCTCCGGGTGCCGTCTGCAAGGATGGGAGCAAGGCGGGTGCACTCGATGACACGCGCGTCGCCGGAACACGCGCCGGGCCGACAGGCGGCATCTCGACCGGCGGCGACGCGACCACGGTCTCAGGCTCGCGCGGCAGGGGCGGCACCGTGACGGCGGCAGGCCTGCGCGGCAGCGGACCGGACACAGCCTGCTCCGCCTGCCCCTGCGAGGCAGCCAGCGCCTGGGCGCCGATCCGCTGAAGCGCACCCAGCCGCAATGCGGTCTGCGCGATGGCCTGATCGAGCGAACCCAGGTCGCGCCGAATCGCGGCGATTCCCTCGGAAACGCCATCCTGCAGCGCCAGCTTGATGCCGATTTCGTAGGCCTCGATCACCTGAACATCTCCGCGATCGCCGCGCCAATGAACCGTGCCGCCTCCTCGCCGCCCTGCTCCGCGACAGGCGCCAGGAACGGCCGCGGACGGTCCCGCGCCGTGCCCATCTCCTGGAACATCGCGACCGGACTGCTGCTCCCCACCACGGCCACGCAGTCATCCGCCTCGTGGCCGATGCTGTCGCGCAAGGCGCCGCTGCGAAGCCAAGGAGCCTCGTGCCCGCTCCCGGCGGGCGGCTGCGACAACGCTTCGCGCACCGCCTCCGCCATCACGGCCGCACTCCTCTGCAGGGCGTCGCGTCGCACCGCCTCGAACGGCAACTGCGCGAGCCAGGCGGCGAACTCGGCGACAGTCATGCCGGCATGCTCCAGTTTCTCGTATGCCAATCGAACTCCCCTCCCTCCAGCGTGCCCAAGGCCACGACCCAAGCAAGCCGCTCGTCCGGATCGAGCGAGAAGGCGACGTCGAACGGCACCCCGTTCCGGACCAGGTACAAGTTATCCACCAGGTCGGGGTGCCGGCTCAGTTTCCCGGCAAATCGCCACCGTCCCCGTCCTGCGCTCCTTCCGGCCGCAATCCTTCCGCCGCCGCGGCGATACCCGCATCACCCAGTCGGGAGATCAGCGCCTCGACCTGCGCCTCGGTGGCGGGCGCCGGAACCGGCACGTCGTCGATGGCAGTGACCGAACTCGCCAGCATCGCCATCCCCAGATACGGCGGATTCTGCGCCAGCACCGGCCCGATCGCCTTGAACAGCCGAAGCCGGTCCAGCGCCTCCATGCGCCGCAGCGTCAGCAGCCGCCCGTCGCGATCGCTGACCTGGATCGCAGCATTGGCCTGCGCCACGATCCGCGCCGAAGGTCCGTCCACGCGCTACACCCGCCGCCGGGTGGTCGCGAAGAACTCGAGCTTCTGCTTGACGCTCTGATCCCCCTTCCAGGTCCCGGCATTGGTGAGCTTGAAGACCGCGCCGTCGAACTGGTACGTCGACGTGGACCCGTCCACCTCGGTGACATACTGATAGAGGGTCCCGGTCGGCATCGCACCCTTGGCAAAGTAGTTCGCCTCGAACGTCGCGATCATGTCGTCAACCGAGCTGGAACCACGCTCGACCTCGAAGCTGCCCTCCCACCCCTTCGGCACATCCACGCCAAGCTGCGTGCCGTCCATCCTCGCGATGCGCACCGGGTTGGTGAGCTGCCTGCTCTCGAACGAGGTGACGTGCGTGAGATCGACGCGTCCCTGCGGTCCCATCACCACGACCTGACAGTTCCGGCCGAGCGTGAAGCTGTTCGTTGCCATGTCTTGTGCTCCCTAGGACGCTTGGCCAGTCGGCAGCGTCTGACGGTTCACAGTGACCGTCTGGCCGCCTTCCATGTTCACGATGAACTTCTCGTTGATCCCCTGGTACTGGACCTGCACGTCGCACTGCACGTAGCCAAGGCTGGTCCTGGATTGCGGGTTGTTGGTGGCGTCGCACGTCACGCTGAACGGCAGGCTGCCGTCCGTGCTTCCCAGGATGCCCTGGCCCAGCAGGTTCTGCAGGAAGCTGAGTTGCGTGGCCCGGACGCGACGGAACAGCCCGGCATTGATCACCTGGCCGACATACTGCCCCATCCCGGACACCAGCGTCGCGGCAAGGAAGTTCGTCATCCTGGTGTAGCTGTCACCATTCGTGGCCGCGCTGCTCGAGCTGTTGTGCCCGCACCGCGCGCCCCAGTAGGCGCCTCCCGGCTGGGGATTGCTGATGACGTCGATGCCCGCCCCAAACAGCAGCTGCAGCTCGGCGGAGCTGTAGGACGCCGTCTGCCCGCTCCTGGGCGCCCCGGATCTCTGGCTGCCGATCACGCTGTACAGTGGCTTGTTCAGGCTGGACTGCTCCGGCGAGAGATTGCCCAGCCGACCGGCGATGAACCCCTGGGGCGAGACCAGCCTGATCTGCGCGTTCGCGGTGTCGGACCAGTAGATCCAGTCGCCGAACATCAGCTTGGCGGCCGGGCTGTCCAGCCCCGCCTGCTGCTTGGCTGCGACGGCACTTGTGATCGTGTCGCCCAGCGGCCCGACCAGGATCATGTAGACGCCCTCGGCCGCACCGAACTGCGCCTGCGCCGTCCACTGGGTGCTGTCATCCGCGTCCGCCAGCAGGGCCACGCTGCAGCCCTGCCCGCGCAGCACATACATGCCGCGCCGCGGCAGCGTGTCCTGCCCCACCAGGATCGTCGAGGTCAGGCCGGATGTGCCATCGGTCCCGCCCTGCAGGAACTGGCCGACCACCACGGAGGGCGGCGAGTTCGCACCGGCCCCGATCGAGGCGACCGCCAGCTGCGAAGGACCGCGCAACGGGCCGTTGCCGAGATTGACCGCCGCCACCAGGTTCGCCCACAGCGCGTTGGGCGTCGGCGCCGCGAGATTGTCGAACACCTCGGGCGTGAGCCCAGGCAGGGCCAGCGTGAGCCGCCAGGTCCCGACCTGGGTGCCCGCTCCAAGCGTGACCCCGACCTGATTGCCCAGGCTCCCGCTGTAGCGTGCGTTCAGCAGCACCGTGTAGGTCCCGGCGGTGAACCCCATCGCATAGTTCGCCGCCGAGTCCGTCCCGTCCGTGACCCTGACGCAGCGGAACGCCTGCGCACCCTGCTGCACGCAGGTCGCGACCTGCGTTCCAAGATCGTGCTTGCGCGCAAGCACCGGACCGAAATTCCCGACGTAGTCGGCCATCCCCCCCAGGGTCACAGGCTGGTTCACCGGCCCCCAGGATGCACCGCCGACCAGCCCGATCAGGTTGGTCGGCACACCGTTCAGAACCAGATTCTGTGGCGGAACGATCTGCACGTAGAGATCGGGGACGACCAGCGCCGCCGTGTTCAGACTACCCTGCTGATAGATCGCCATTGCTCAGCCCTCGCCATCACGAACGACGCCCGTTTCAGCTTCGTTCCACACGGGCGACAGGGCCTCCTGGTTATACGGCACACGAACCACATCGTGAGCATGCTCGCCGGCAAGAAGCTCGTCGGTCCTGGTCGCGTCCGTGACCACGTCACCGATTGCATACGCCCCAAAAGGCCTCACAACGATCAGTGCAGATTTCATAACTTACCTCACTACGACACAATGATGGTATCATCGACAGACAGATGGCCGAACAGCATCTGAGACTGTGTAAGAACTGTCGTCGTCGCATATTCTGCAACGACAACCAGGTCACGCCTGTACAGGCCAGCCGCCTCCTCCTGGTTGTCAAGAACAGTGCCTCCATCGGACCTCAGCCGTGCCACGCTCCCATCCGGGAGGGCGAGGAAATCAACAGCGGCGAGAGCCACGTCGACGGCGGCCGAAACGATGTCACGCTGCTCGGGCGAACCGCTCCAGATCGAGATGCGGACCCGCTTCTCCTGCCGCCGCAGCTCGCGCAGCACCGTGGTGTCGCTGCCCGTCCGAGCAACGATCTCGACCAGGCCGGGCAGCATGAGCGTCGCATCCCGGACCAGGACAGTCTGGTCGGCCTGGAGAGCGTCACGCAGCCCTGCCAGCATTGTGCCAAGCGTGTCGCCATCCTGCGTCCGGTAGACGTAGCTCTTGCCGGAGACGAGAAGTCCGACGAGCTGCCCGGCTCTGACGGTGCCGCTGAACGTCGCGCTGTTTCCCGCGACCGCAACCCGCAGTGCCGGCGTCGCCTGCAGGATGCTCTCTTCCGCCGGCCATCGCGTCGTGGTACGCCCCCCGGGAAGAGAGAACACCGAAACGTTCGCTGTCCCGCGTGACAGATCCGCCGCCAGTTGCGCCGAGACCGGCCAGCCACGAAACACCCGGCACATCGATCCGGTCGAACTGCCTGCATCGATGCCGGCCGGGTACAAACCGTCAGACACACACGCGACCAGAGCCTGTTCCACATCGGAAAGATCAGCCATTCAACACCTCGGACGCGAGACACACGCTGTCACCTCGCTGCACGGTCCAGCTCAACCAACATCAGAACGAGACCTGCCATACCGTCACGAATACGTAACAGAGTGCGCCCCGGGTGCGTCCCATTGAGCAATCAGGACGCTTCCTGCCTGCGAGAGCAGCGCAGGCTCCCCTCCTAGAATACCGCGGATCTCACGATCAGCCGCCAGCCAAGCTCGGACTCCTCCGCCGCCTCCACCAGGTAGCCCTGGTCCGTCTCGTCACGCAGCAGATCGGCCGAACGCAGAGCCACCGGCAGCCTCGGCAGGAGAACCGTCCATGATCCGGCGCCCGCCTCGCCAGGGAGCGAGCCGGACCCTCCCCCCGCGCGCATGAGTATGCTGGCGGGCCAGCGCTCGATGAGCCGCTCGTCGCTCAGCTCGCGCACGCCGCCATATCCCGAGACCCCAGCCCCGCCCGCGCCCAGCGGCCGCCACGCCGTCACGACACGGTTGGTCCGCACGCATTGCACAGGCAGCAGAGCCTGCTGCGCCGCCACGAAATACGTCGCGTCATGCCCGGCGAGATAGTCGCCGCACCGCGTGTAGGCGCTGTCGAACACCCCCCACCACACCGACCGGCCAAACCCCTGCGGCTTGCGATAGCTCGAGTCCTCCGCGTTGAAGGAGGCATGCAGCCGAAGGACACGATTGGCATGCGCCAGCGGCGGACCATTGCCCCTTGGACGCAGGACATCGTGGATGGTGCCGATCGTGCGGGCCGCCACGCCAAGACCGCGCTGCACACGGTCCTGCAGGAGAACTGGAGTCATGCAACCTCTGCGCGTGTGTGTCAGGAAATACCCTCTGGAGCAGTCAAGCGCCGCCCAGGAACCGTGACGACGGAGATTTCCAATCCCTGCCAGCAGTCCGAAGCGTTGGCCTGCCAGCAAGCAAGGCTGGGCTCTGCCCAAACCCGCCAAAGGCCGAGGCCTTTGGAAACCAATTTACTTGAGATCGCACCCCAACAATTAGCCTGTCGGTCCGGAAGCCGCGTTCTCCTCGAAGAACAGGCTTCAAGCCAATCCGCAGATCGTTGCTAGAACACGGCCCAAATACTGGATTCCAAAGGTGAGCCTTTGGCGGAGCCTCAACCTTGCCCGCCTGACCGGCCAAGCGGCAGACCCGCTGGTCAGACAACCCATCTCACGCCGGAGCCGCCGGCAAGCCCCTCGCCAGGCGGCACCCCCAGGAACTGGCACAGCCGCCGCCGCCACTCGTCCAGCAATCGCAGGCGTTCGGACACCTCGTCGGCATTGCGGGTCCACACCGCCGCCCGCTCGGTGTCAAGCGTCGCGCCAGCCTCCGGGACAGCGCACTCCAGCGCCGACAAGGCCGAAAGCTGGCTCCGGACCACGGCCTCCTCGGCGACCGACAGGTTGCTCAGCCGGTATTCGAGAGCGCCATAGGCCGTGTAGAACCGCCATCCCATGTTGCCCGCAGCCCCCGCGCCATAGGCCGGATAGCCGCAGAAACGACGCACATCCGTGCGTTCCACGTCGCTGAACATCAAACCCCCGAACCAATCAGTCGATCACCACGCACCCTGCCTCCGGACCGCCAGGGACACGCCGGTCCGCGCGGGAACGCTCTCGCCCGGCAAGATCAGCCGATGTGCTCGATCATGACAGCGCGCTTGAAGGCGGCGTTGGTGGCCGTCGGCACCGTGAGGCTTGTCGTCGTGGTGTCGGACGGCGCGCAGAACCCGCCGATCCAGTACCAGGACTGGGAGATGATCTGCTGCAGCCGGTCGAGCGGCTCGCGCGTGACCATGGCCACGCCGTCGATCAGGGTGACGTCCGCCGCATGGGGGGCCACGTCGCTGGCCGTCATGCCGGCAAAATCACCCTCGATCAGCGCACCCTGGCCGACCATGATCGGCCGTCGCACCGACGAGCCGGCGATGGTCGGATGCGCCTGGACATACGCCTCGGTGGTCAGGACGAAGCGGACGCCCAGGAACTCGTTGACCACGCCCATGCCGGGCCGGAACACCTCGTTCGCCGACGTCAGACCCACGAACAGCCTCTGGAAGTCCGGATCGGCGAACAACTGCCGTGCGCTGACCGGATCAAGGTAGCAGTTGTACGCGCCCCCGATGTCCGGCACGGCGTTCATCCGCAGCGCGGCCACAGCATCAAGCACGGAGTCCATCGACATGACGTCGCTCTGCACCAGCGCGCTGGTGTTGGTCCTGCGGTTGGGCCGCATGATCACCGACGCCGTCGCAGCCTGCACGGTATTGCCCGACGTGCCATCAGCCACCGACACGTTGCCCGCCAGCGTCAGCACGCCTGACACTCCGCCCGGCGCCGTGGAGGCGTTGACCTGGTCTGCCGCGGCCCCCACCAGAGTATAGGTGTCCGAGCCGATCGTGATGGTCATCGACGACGTGCCGCCCACAGGGGACTGCACGCCATTGACGAAGATCGTCTGGAATCCACGAACATCATCGACCGCAACCTGCGGCGCAGCAGAGGCCAGCGTCGCACGGACCCGGGTGTTGCCTCCGAAATACGGGGAGAACAGCGCATTGCGCGCCAGCTCGTCTAGGCTGCGTGCCGCCTGCTCGCCGTTGACATGGGCGTTCTGCAGGAACTGGCTGGAAATCCCCACCCGGCTCGTCACCATGTTGAGGTCGGTGGTCGACGCATAGTGGTTGATGCTCAGGGTGTACTGCTCGACGCCCCAGCCCGTGGGCACCAGACCATTGTCCAGGTTGGTGTTGAACGAGGCGGGGATCGGGATGGTCACGGACGGCTTCAGCCCCGCCCTGGTCTTCGTCAGCGTCTCGCCGATGCCGACCGCGATGTCCTCCCGGTCTGCGCAGGCCCGATAGCCGAGCCGCGAGCGGATCGCCTGTTCGAACTCGCGTGCCAGGAAGCCCTGCTGGATGATCGGCTGCAGCGCCAACGGAAAATTCTGGATGCCCATGCTATTGCCTCGTCTGAAACGTGGAAGGAAACTATTGGTCTGCAGCCCAGGCCAGTTGGAGATCCCGGATGAGCCCGAAATCCGACAAGCCGGTCAGGAACAAGGCCGGCAAGCCTGTCAAGGCGAGCGAACCAAGACTCGCGGTAAGCGTCGCCGAGGATGCCTCGCACGCGACGCTTACCCTGCTGCCGCCCAGCGGCCTCGACGGCAGCCTCACGCTGTCGTTGGGCCAGATCACGACGTTGATACAGCACCTCGGAGCCGCCCGCAGCCGCCTGGTCGCGAACGAGCCCATCCCACCGATCACCGGCGCTGCCATCACCCCTGTCTTCGCAACGCAGTGGGCGGTGCAGCCTGAGGCGATGACGGAAGGGTCCGTCATCGCCTTCCAGCACCCTGCCTATGGCCCGGTCGGTTTCGTCCTGCAGGCCGCCGACGCACAGCGCGTCGTCCGGGCACTCACCAGCCATCTCGCGATGGTGCACAGCCGCGAATCAAGCCAGGACAAGCCAAGCTGACACCAACGGCTCTTCGAAGCGACCGGTGAAGCAAGGTTGAGGCTCTGCCCTATCCGCCAGGAGCAAGCCACCCCTGGAGCTGCCTTGCTCAAGAAAGCCGGTCCAGGGGCGGCTCGCCCCCGCCTTGAAGCAGAGGCGGCCCCCGCTTCCAGGCAATGGGCAGAACCCGGCCTTGCTTGCCGACAGCTCAAGGCACATGCCCGTTGGTATGGGGCCAGGCACCGCGCCGCTCGCGACGCTATCGCCTGCGCAGCAGCTCCGCGCGGGCGACCTTCCACTCGTCCAGCGACATCTCCGTCGCGAGCTTCGCCTTGACGGCCGCACCCGGAGGCGGGCTTGCGGTGCTGCTCGAGCTGGCCCGCGCGAACAGCCAGGGCTTCTCGCCACGCAGCCGGTCCATCAGCGCAGCACCGCCCTGAACCTCCCCATCCTCGCCGACGCTGACCTGGGTCAGGTTGGCAAGCTTCAGCCCGTCGAGGTCGATCATGCCGGCCTTGACCGCCTCCATCCGCAGCTCCGCCCGGATCAGCCGGTCCTTGGCCGCGGTGCCCATGTCGAGCAGCTCCTTCTCCAGCCGGTCCGCCCTGGCCCGCAGCGATGCAAGCTCCTCGGTCGCACCATTCCCAACGCCAGCCTCGTCGCTCATTGCTTCTGCTCCACGCGTCCAAGTTCCTCCACAATGTCCTGCACACCATACGTCGGTGCCAGAAAGCGCAGCGCGGTCTCGCGCGACAATTGTCCCGCCGCGACCAGCGCAATCAACGTGTGCGCGTCGGCCGCACGGTCCTGGGCCGAGTCCGGGTACCACCGCGGCCAAGCCAGGCTGAGCGGCGCGTCCGCATCCAGCCGCCCCAGCTCGACGCCCCCGATCCTCAGCCGATAGCGCTGGCTGGCCCGCAGAACCATGCGCGCAAGCTGCAGCAGCGCGCCCTCGCCGTAGCTGACCCGCAAATTGTCGGCGAGCCAGACCAGGCCCTGATTCATCAGCTCCAGCGCCCGTCCGGACGAGGCCGCCGACAGGCGCGACGCATCGCTGCGGTTGCCGTGCACGCTCTCCAGGGCGAACTCGCGCAGCGTGCGCACATACTCGATCACCGCGGCCGACGCCGTGCCGCCGATCTCCAGCAGCTTGGCGTCGCCCTTCTCGCTCACCACCAGGGCGTTCGCGGCGCCACGGACCATGTCGCCGTCCAGCCCCGCCGGCTCCTTGATCAGCAGCGTCGGATCTGAGCTGTACTTCAGGCCACGCCCCGCCTGGCTGAGCTGGTAGTCGATCTCGATCGAGGTCTCGATCGCGGCCCTGAACGTGCAGGCGCCGTCCAGCCCCTGCCCGCCCGGCAGGTTGCGCACCCACACGATCGGCACGAAACCCAACCCATGCCGTATGCTGCGGCCGACATCCCTCTCGGCAGGCAGGTCGCTGCCAACCGCCACGGGCAGGAACCATACCTCCTCCTGCGCATCCCAGACCCGTGTGAACCAGTATGCGGCGCCCGCATCGGCAACGGTGTAGCCCTGCGCCGCCAGCACCTGCCCGCTCACCTTGTAGCGCTCGCTCACCCGGCTGAGCGTGTCCGGCGCGTCGACGTCCCACTCCGGGGTCAGATACGGAGTGTCCAGCACATCGACAAAAATTCGCCCCCTCAGGACACGCAGCAGCAGCGCGATCGACCCCACGGAACCGCGCAGGGCCGCATCCACCATCACCAGGTTGAGACGCGCATCCCTGACCACCGCACCCAGGGCGTCGCGCACGGCATGGTCCGCGCTGTCCACCACCGGGAAATGCCCCTCGCTGAACAGCAGGGCGACGCTGTCCTCGACCACGATCCTGGCAAGAGCATACCGGACCGAGGGTTTTCTTTGCCTGAGCGGAATGTACTCGCCGCCCCCGCTGCGCTCGTCGTGGAACTCGTAAGGCAGGACATCGTAGAGCGTGCCGTCCAGCACCCGCCGCAGGATGTCGAGATCACGCGCGCGCGCCGGATAGTCCGGATCGCGCGGGATCAGGTCGCAGATTGTCTGAAACATTCACCGCCCCAGGAAGGGAACCTGCGCGAAACGCGCCGGCCCGGTCGTCATCGTCAGCATCGAGAAGGCCCGGGACAGCGCATCCACCTGGTCGTCCTTCGCCCCGTTCGGAAAATCCGCGAGCTCCTCCAGGAACGCCTGCGTCCACTCCGCCCGAACCACCTTCACCAGGCCCGCCTCGACCTGGCTTGCGACCGGAACCGCGCGGCTGAGCTTGGACCCGGTCTCCGGGGTCGCCGCGACCCGGAAGCCGGCAAGCTTCTGCGTCAGGAAACCCACCTGAGCCTTGCCGGCCTGCCCAGGGTCCTGCGGCAGGCCGACGGCCACCTCACGACCATCCTCTTGCGCCGTCGCCACGATCAGGGCGGCAACCTCGGCCGAGCAAACCCTCACCCGGCGGACATCAAGCACGACGCAGCCGCCATCCTCGCACCGCAGCAGCTTGACCCCTGCCGTCCAGTCGGGATCGCCCGTGCCGCCTGCCGTCGCCGCCAGATCCCAGGCCCTGACCACCCGCCCGCCCGGCATCGGCGGGCACGCATCCAGAAAACCGATCTGCCCGGCACGGAACAGCAGACCCTGCTGCCTTACCGGCGCCTGCTGGAACAAAGCGGCAAACGCCCGCTCACCGAGCATCCGCCGCTTCCGGTGCAGAGCCTCCAGGCTTTCCCACCCCGGCCAGAGCGGTGCGCCGACCTCCCTCCCGAGGGGGTCATCGGCCTCGGCCAGCGCGGGCAGCCGCAGCACCTCCCAATCGTCGGTGGCAAGAAGCCGTCCCCCGAGATCGTCCGGGTGCCAGCGCGTCATGATCAGCACGATGCGCCCGCCTGGCCGCAGCCGCGTCGACAGGTCCGACCGGAACCACTGCCACAGCCGCTCGCGCGAGGCGGCGTTGTCTGCCTCCGCCTGCGACTTCACCGGATCATCGACAAGCAGCAGATCGGCCCTGCGGCCAGTCACCGCGCCGCGCACGCCCGTCGCATAGTACTGCCCGCCACGATCCGTCGTGAACCGTTCCGCGGACGCACCCCGCTGCAACCTGTAGCCGAGCCGCGCGGAGTGCGTCTCCACCAGCGCTCTCACGCCCTGGCCGAAGTGACGGGCCAGCCCCCCCGTATGGGCGGCGGCGATCACCGAACTCGCCGGATGCTGCGAAAACCACCAGGCCGGGAACAGCACCGAGGCGTAGGTGCTTTTCGCCGACCCGGGAGGCAGCAGCAGAATCAGCCGGTCAATCTCGCCACGCGCGACACCCTCCAGCTTCTCGATGAGCAGAAGATGATGCGCGGCAGGCACCTGCTTGTTCGACGCCAAGGCCAGTTCCGCCCAGTCACGCAGCCTGCCACGAACGCCGGCGCGAAGCTGCTTCTCTCCCAGAGCCCGAGCCTGTCTGGCCGTCTGGGGCCTAGGATCGGTCAGCGCCGTCGCACAGTGCATCAAGCTCCTCGTCATCCATCGCCCAAAGCTCACTCCGAAATGTCCGTGACGTCTGCTTCGAATGCAGATACGGGGCAGCGATCCTGGCGAGATGGACCGCGCCATCATGGTCACCGTCGTCCCACTTGCGACGCATTGTCCGCAGCAGCACGTCAAGGGGCAGGAGAGCTGGGATCACTGACCTCCATCATGGATCAAGCCCATCCCCGGACGCTGTTCGCAACGCCACGATCTGGTTTGCCCTCCGGACAAGGTTCATGGTTCGCATTCGGAAAAACACCTGTCGCCACCCTAAAACCAACCTTCAAGAAAGCCGGACATCGGGCGACCGGGAGACTGAAGCTCTCCTGCGTCTTCACCTCTTCTGGCAACGACACGCACCAGACCGCTCTGGCGCTTGCCCACCGTACGATCTCGAAATAGGCTGCCGCGAGGCTGCGACTTCTGGACTGGACCAGTTCAGCGCCTGCAACGCCGGCGGCACCCGCCGACGCACAATCCGTCAGCATGACTAACAACCTAGGGTATCATGGGGCTGATGGGCAAGCGTCATCGCGCGTCGCATGAAGAATTTCTCCCTGCCTCCGGAAAACGGACCGCCCCGCCACCTGCGGCCGGACACCGCGGCATCTCCAGCCACCTGCTTGTGCTCGCCGCTGCACTCTGCGCCTGCACGAACAGTCCGACAGGCATACAGGGACGTTGGGTGGGCACAGTGAAGCCCGTGGCCGGCACCTGTGACCCTGTCAGCCAGGCTGTCCTGATCATCGAAGCCGGCAGAACTCCACCCTACTCGGCGCTGTTCTCGCCGACCGCAGGGGTGTTGGCGCTGCAGGGCACGTCCGACGGAACAGGCCAGGTCGCCGCCGACCTGCACGGCACCGGAATGAACCACCAACCCTACGTGCTGTCGTTTGCCGCGACAAGAACAGGCAACGCGATCACCGGGACATACATCACCCCGCGTTGTCGCGCGGAGGTCGAGCTTCATCGCGCATAAGAGGCGGGATGCCCACTCCGGCTGCAACGGGCAGCGTCAGGGCGGTGGCGAGACGAACCGGATGAAGGTTCCGAAGGCGCGCGGAGAGGCGCCGACCTTGATCTCGCTTGATACCGCGAGCGTCTGCTCGTCGATGACGCTGACGCTGTCATCCATCCAGTTGACCACGTACGCATGGCCATGATGGTCGACCTGCACCCCTTCAGGATAGGCACCGACATCCACCGTCCCGGTGGCCGTCAGTGTCAGGAGGTCAAACACCGTCACCGATCCGCCAAGCTCGTTGGTGACAAACCCATGATCGCCCGAGAGGGCCACGACATACGGCCGAAGCCCGGTTGGAACGACCGCAACCAGCCGACGTGACGCCAGATCGATGACAGCGACATCGTTGGACTCCACATCGGCCGTAAATGCCCGGCCATGATCGTCCAGCGCGACACCGAACGGATGGTGACCCACCGTCACCGTGCCCACGACGACGTTGTCCGGCAGGGACACTAGGGAAACCCGATCATCAAGCCTGTCCGCACACACCAGAAGCGTGCCATCCGATGTCACCGCCAGCCCTGATGGTGACCGGCCCACCCGGATTTCCGTGACGACACGGCCCGCCACGGGATCGACAACCAGGACCCGATCGGAGATCCAGTCGGCGACATAGACCAGACCCGACGGCGCGGCGGCCACCCCGACCGGCTCGCCGCCAAGCACGACCTGCCGAACCACCCGCCGGGCCACAGTGTCGATGACGCTCAGGCTGTGCCCGTCAGGGCTGGTCACATACGCCATCAGGCCATCGCGACTCATGGCGACGCCGGCAGGATGTCCTGCGACAACGATGGTCGCGACAACGATGCGGGTGGTCAGATCGACGACGCTTACTGCGTCAGCCTGCTGGTCGGTGACAAAGGCCTCGTCGGCCAACGCGGACCCGACGTGCTGCAGGCCCACAGCCATCAGTGCCAGCGCAAGCACGCGCTTGCAACGGTGCCGACGCAAGATCAGCTTCCACCCTCGACCTTCTTCTTGAGACCGCCCAGTCCATTCAGCACATAGGTCTTCATCGCCGTGATGGCAGAGGCATCGTTCAGCGCCTCGGGCGGATCCCCGTTCGGATCGCCACGATACCCGGCCGCCCTGTATTCAACGGAAGACATGCCATTATCCGTTGCGGAAACTGAAATCTGCGAGGAGAAATCTGCGACGGGAAGCACCTTGGGGTCGTTGTGCGGCATGAAAATTGAATAGGAATGCTTCTCCGGCTTGTATGCCTCGAGAACCTGGACGAGGTCGCCGCCGCTCTTCATGTGCAAGGTGCGCGTCGAGTTGGCCGTGTTCTCGCCTTCGCCGTCGGTGGACGCCACATCCGGGTCCCAGCTCATGTCGTGAAAATTCTGCAGGACCGCCCAGACTTTCTCGGGCGGCGCGTTGATGATCACCGTCTCGTCGACCTTCTGACGTGTCGGGCCGTGGGCGAGAGCGGGTCCCGCCGCAAGGATCAGCGCGAACAGCGCAGACAGTCTCTTCCGCATGACTTTTCTCCGTTCATCCGATACATCTCAGCGCAAACCCATCGATCTTACAAGAGATCGCCTGGCAAAACTATTCCGACAGTTGCCGCCGCACCCAGATCCCGAACACGACCAGAAGCGTTGCCGCCAGCCCGAACCATGTCGCAGCATAGCTGAGATGGTTGTTCAGCGGTCGTGGTAGCTGGTCGGCCGGAATCGGCTCTAGACCAGAATATACGACGCTACCGGTACCTGGCAGAAGAGAAACAACTGTGAACGGCTCCACATCAACGGACAAGGCTTTGCCGATCACCAACGGATTCAGAGTGAAGAACCGCGCCGTTGTCGTGTTGTCTCCAGCACTCAGCCAGCCCTGATGCTCCAGCGGCCGCACGTACCCGACCACCCGCACCTCGCCTGTCGGCAGCTTCACGGACACGCCATCCACGACCCAGCCCAGAAGGACCAGAACGGCCGGCGAGCCTGGTCGCGAAAGAACGCCCACCAGTTGCGAGCCCATGCGAGGTCCGGAGCGTGTGTCACGCACTTCTGCACCGTAGCGAGCCACGGATGCCAGCCAGCGCCCCGCAACCTCAACCTTCTCAAAGGGCCGTGGCGTGGACGAGAGCTGGACCGGATCACGCTCGTTCGCCTGGTCGATAGCGGCAACCAGCCGGTTCTTCCAGCCCAGACGCTCGACCTGCCACGCACCCAGCCCGATCAGAACCACGAACAGGAACAAGGTCCCAAGCGCCGGCCCGACCAGCCTTCTCAGCAGGTGCCGCTTAGCTGTCTCTCCAGCATCTCGCGACGCCATGTTCGATACCATGCCAACTGCGCTTGGATGTGACCGGTCAGGCACGCAAGGCCAGAAGCTCTGCTTCCAAGCGAAGCCATTGGTTCACTCCTGACACCCGCTTGTCCAATGAATGGGTCTTCAAAGGCCCAATGCTTGAACAAGAGAGTCTCTGGCA